>NZ_JBEXHY010000024.1:0-64556 GCF_040608295.1 Micromonospora sp. NPDC005197
TAAGTTCTTGGACAGTTTCCGTTCGCGCGGAACGGAAACTGTCCAAGATCTGCGGCGGTGAGCCCTCGCGGGTGTCAGGCGCGGCGGGCGACCTGGGTGACGAACGCGCGCCAGGCCGTCGGCGCGAAGGCGAGCGCCGGGCCGGTCGGGTCCTTGGAATCGCGTACGCCGATCACGCCGGGCAGGTTGTCGGCGACCTCGACACAGTTGCCACCGTTGCCGCTGCTGCGGCTGCTCTTGCGCCACCGGGCGCCGTTCAGCTCCATGTCTCCGCCACTTCCGTCATCAGATCGACCGACTGCCAGTGCGACAGCGCCTCGCCGCGCACGTTCTCCCATGCCGCCATCATGGCCGCGATGTCGTCGGGGTCGCTAGCGACTTGTCCCTGAAGCTGGTTGTCCAGGTAGCCGGCGACCCGATGGTCGTGGCTGTGGGCGATCACGAACGGCCCGTTGAGGCCGGCGTACGCGCCGACCGCGCTGGGCACCACGTGCACCCGGATGTGCGGCTCCGCGCAGGCGGCGACCACGGCCAGCAGCTGCTCGCGCATGGTCGCCCGGCCGCCCACCGGCCGGCGGAGGATCGCCTCGTCGATGACGGCCGTGAACTGCGGCGGGTCGTCCCGCTTCAGCACGCCCTGCCGGTTGAGCCGCACGGTGAGGTGCCGCTCGATTTCGCTCGGCGGGATCAGACCCGCGCCGCCGAGGACCGCGCGGGCGTACGCCTCGGTCTGGAGCAGGCCCGGCAGGACGGTTGACTCGAATGAGCGCAGCGACACCGCCTCGCGCTCGATCTCCTGCCACGGACGAAACCAGATGGGGTCACGACGTCTTGAAGTGTCCGGCCAGATGTCCGACACGTCCTTGTGGAGGGCTTCCGCTGCCGCGAACCGGTGCCGAGGATGCGGGATGCGGCCCTCGGTCAGCCAGCGCGCCACGGTCTTCGGGTCGACGCCGACGGTCTCGGCGAGCGATTCGGTGGTGTGCCCGGTGTCGTTCAGTGCCACCCGCAGCGCGTCGTTCACGGCCCCTCCATCGGATGTCTCGAATATCTGAGAACCATATAGCTACGCCCTGTATCTGCCCGGTGACGCGCCCGAGGGTGGTTGCAGAAGACGGCGTGGCCGGTGGAGGCGCAGCAACCCGGCGGTCGGCGTCAGTCCGGGGTCGCCCCGATGCGGAGGCGGGGTGACTCCCTCCACCAGCGAAGGAGGCTGACTCTTGCCCCGCCGTCGCCACCGGAACCACCTGCCGATCCGACCCACCTGGCGATGTCAGGCGTGCGGCATCGCCTGGCCCTGCTCGCCAGCGAAACTGCGACTGCTCGGGGAGTACCGGCAGGACCGGCTGGCGTTGACCATCTACCTGGCGACGCTCCAGGCCGAGGCCGGTGAACACCTCCGGGACGTCGACCCGGCCCGGCTCACCGAGCGCTTCTTCTCCTGGACTCGCGCCCGGGGGTGAGAGTCTGGGCACGGTA
Organism: Micromonospora sp. NPDC005197; assembly: GCF_040608295.1. Lineage (NCBI taxonomy): Bacteria > Bacillati > Actinomycetota > Actinomycetes > Micromonosporales > Micromonosporaceae > Micromonospora > Micromonospora sp. NPDC005197. The sequence continues at coordinate 1,480 of NZ_JBEXHY010000024.1, forward strand.
CGCGCCGCCGTGGACCTCTGCCGGCCCGCCGACGGGAGGTCCGGCGGGCGGTCTGGCTCCAGATCTTGGACAATTTCCGTTAGCTCCGAACGGAAACTGTCCAAGATCTCGTCGTTTCGGCGCGCGGGCCAGCCGCGCCAGCCCTCGAAGACGCGGCCGCAAAGCTCGCTCCGCCGGTCAGGGTCGCCAGATCACGATGTCGATGTCGCGTCGTCGCTCGGCGAAGCGGCCGTCCCGCGCCGTCGCCGTCAACAGCTCGCGCAGGTCGGCCTCGAACGCGGGCCGCCGATCGCCGAACAGGTGCGGTGCCGAACTGGACAGCGAGAACACCGCCGAGACGATCTCGTCCACCGGGCGTTCCACGACCATCCCCTGTTCGACAGTGACCCGGGTGGGGCCGGTGAAGCCCGCCGCGAGCATGATCTCGCCCTCGCCGCTGGGGGTGCCGGCGGGCAGCGACCCCTGACCGGCCCGGCGCACCGGCCCCAGGTAGCGCGCGACCAGGTCGTTGATCTGCGACCAGGGCGGGCGGGGGTACGGCAGCGGGTCGTCCCCGGTCACGCCCTGGTGGGTGGTGGCGCTGACGTGGACCCAGGCCCCGTCGGGCGCGAGCATGTCGCGGACCCGCCGAGCCACCAACGGCCGGTCCATCCAGTGGAACGACTGGGCGAACGTGGCCACCCGGAACGTACCCAGGTCGGCCGGCAGAGCCTCGGCGCGCAGGTGCCGCCACTCGACGGCGGTGGCCCCCGACTCGGCGGCTCTGCGCTGCGCCTCGGCGAGCATGTCCCGGTCGGGGTCGACCCCCACCGCCGCCTCGAACAGCGGCGCCAGCAGCAGCGTCAACGACCCGGGGCCACAACCGACGTCCAGGAGGCGACCGGTGCCATCCAGGTCGAGCGCCGTACGGATGGCGTCGACGAGTTCGGGCGGATAGGGCAGCCGGCCCACGCTGTAGTGGTGCGCGCTGCCCGCGTACAACGTCTCGTCCCACTCCCACGCGGTCTCGGCCATGGCGTCGATGACACCACAGCAAGAACGCCCAGCCGACCTGTTATCGGTCTGCTGGGCGTTTCTGCTGCTCAGGCGAGCGGAGGATACGAGATTCGAACTCGTGAGGGTGTAAACCCAACACGCTTTCCAAGCGTGCGCCCTAGGCCTCTAGGCGAATCCTCCGCGAGCCAGGATACAGGCCCTTGCCGGCCGGGCCACCCCACCACCCCCTGAAGATCGACGGGCCGTCGGGTAGGGTTGGCGTCACCTCCCGTGCGGCGGTATCTCGTGAACCTCCCCAGGGCCGGAAGGCAGCAAGGATAAGCGAGCTCTGCCGGGTGCACGGGAGGCCTTTTTGTCTCCGGGGCCTTGATCCACTCCAGGTCGCCGATGTGGGGCTGTTCTGGGCCGTGGATACCGCCACGTCGCCGAGATGGAGTCGATCAAGCGCGGCAACCCGGGGTAACCCAAGCTGCCCGGCGGGGTGGGTGGTCACCCGCGCCCGACCGGCGCAGAATGGCTCGGTCGAGAGGAGGCGGGACGAGTGACGCTGGCGCTCTACCGCAAGTACCGGCCACGTACCTTCGCCGAGGTCATCGGGCAGGAGCACGTCACCGAGCCGTTGTCGCAGGCGCTGCGCAGCGGCCGGCTCAACCACGCCTACCTCTTCTCCGGCCCCCGTGGCTGCGGCAAGACGTCCAGCGCCCGGATCCTGGCCCGCTCGCTCAACTGCGAGCAGGGCCCCACCCCCGAGCCGTGCGGCAAGTGTGAGTCGTGCCGCTCGCTCGCCATCGACGGCGCCGGCTCCATCGACGTGATCGAGATCGACGCGGCCAGCCACGGTGGTGTCGACGACGCCCGGGAGCTGCGCGAGCGCGCGTTCTTCGCGCCAGCCAGCAGCCGCTTCAAGATCTACGTGATCGACGAGGCGCACATGGTCTCGACCCAGGGCTTCAACGCCCTGCTCAAGCTCGTCGAGGAGCCCCCGGAGTACGTCAAGTTCATCTTCGCCACCACCGAGCCGGAGAAGGTCCTCGGCACGATCCGGTCGCGGACCCACCACTACCCGTTCCGGCTGATCCCGCCGAAGATCCTCCGCCCGTACCTGGAGCAGCTCACCCAGGCCGAGGGCGTCGCCGTCGAGCCGGCGGTCTTCCCGCTGGTGGTTCGCGCCGGTGGCGGCAGCGCCCGGGACAGCCTCTCCGTGCTCGACCAGCTCATCGCCGGCGCCGGCCCGGAGGGCGTCAGCTACGCCCGCGCCGCCGCGCTGCTCGGGGTCACCGACGCCGCGTTGATCGACGAGATGTGCGACGCGCTGGCCGCCGGTGACGGCGCCGCCGCGTACGCCACCGTCGACCGGGTCGCCGAGGCCGGGCACGACCCGCGCCGGTTCGCCTCCGACCTGCTGGAACGGCTGCGCGACCTGATCGTGATCCAGCAGGTGCCGGACGCCGCCGCGAAGGGCCTCATCGACGGCCCCGCCGACCAGATCGAGCGGATGGCCGCCCAGGCGTCCCAACTCGGCCCGGCCACGCTCTCCCGCTGCGCCGACATCGTGCACGACGGCCTGGTGGAGATGCGCGGCACCACCGCGCCCCGCCTGCTGCTGGAGCTGATCTGCGCCCGGATGCTGCTGCCCGGCGTGGACGACTCCGCCGGCGGCCTCCTCCAGCGCCTCGAACGGATGGAACGCCGGCTCACCCTGGGCGGCACCGACGCGCCGTCGGCCGCCGCCGGCTCCGCGTCAGCAGCCCAGCAAGGGGTACGCCCACAGCACGCCCCTCCGGTCCCGGCTGCCGCCACCCCGGCACCCGCCAATGCCCCGACCTCCGCACCGCCGTGGGACGTCGACCCGACCGCGTCCCCGACCCCCGGCGCGCGGGCCGCAGACACTGCGGGCTCGGGCGTTGTGGGTTCGGGCGTTGTGGGTTCGGGTGCTGCGGGCTCGGGCGCTCGCGTTCCCGGCGTACCGGCCGCGCACGCGCCCTCGAGGGCCGACTCACCGATTCCGGCCTCGCCCGGTGCGTCGGCCGTCGCCGCGTCGACCTCCACTGATCCGGCCGCTGCACCCGTCTCGCCGGCCCCGCGTCGCGTGGTGCCGCCGTCGGCCGTGCTGCCCGACCCGGCGACACCCGTGCCGCCTCGCCCCGGTGCGCCGGCCGCCGCACTGGACGCGGTGGCCGTCCGCCGGGCCTGGCCCGACGTGGTCGGCAAGGTCAACCGGACCAACAAGCGGATCGCCGCCCTCATGCGCGACGCGGTGGTGCGGGAACTCGACGGCGACATGCTGGTGCTGACGGTGAAGTCCACCGTGCTGGCCAAGATGATGGCCGACCACTCGGCGGTGCTCACCGACGCGCTCTACGAGGAGCTGGGCGGACGCTGGCAGATCCGCTGCGAGGTGGCCGGCGAGCGGGGTGGCGTGTCGCTGTCCGGCCCACCGCGCTCCCAGCCGGCCGCGCCGCCCCGCCCGACCGCTGCCGCGCCGGCACCGACCGCGCCGACCTCGGCCGCTCCGACCGCTGCCGCGCAGCCGTCCGCGCCGGCCGCTGCCGTGCCGGCCGCTGCCGCCCAGCCGTTCGCGCCGACCCCGACCGCTCCGACCTCTGCCGCGCAGCCGACCGCGCCGACCCAGGCCGGGCCGACCGCGGTTGCGCCGACGTCGGCCCCGGTTGCCGCGCCGGCCGCTGCCGCCGCGTCGCCTGCTTCGGCGGATGTCCGACCTGCCCCCACGAACACATCGCCCAACGTGTCTCCGGCCTCGACGAACACGGCCGCCGCGGCTGGCTCGACGAACACCCCGGCGGCTGCGACACCCGACGACGAGGACGACTGGCCGGAGGCCGCGCGCCCCGGTGGCAATGCTCCCGCCGCCGCCCAGGCGACGGATGACGACGACTGGCCGGAGGCCGCCCGGCCGGGCGGTACCGCCGTGGACGACCCCGACTCCGCCTCGGGCGGCTCCTCCGCACCCGTGTCGACAGGCGTGAACGGCGCCGACGCGGCCCACACCAGATCGAACGGTGCCGGCCCGGGGGCGAACGGTGGCGGCTCCGGCGGCTCCGGCGCCGTGACCGGTCAGCCGGACGCACGGGCGGCCAACCCGACGCCGGCGGCCCGGCAGCCGGCGGCAGCCGGTGGCGCACCGGTGAGCAGCGCCATCGCCGCCGCACGAGCGGCGGCGGCGGGGCGCGGCGCGCGTACCGCATCGGCGGCCCGGCCCGTCGCGGACGCCGAATGGGCGGGCGAACCGCCTTACGACCCGGACTTCGACGGCCCGCAGCGCGGTAGGCGCCCGGGTGGCGCGGCACCGGCGGCGGTACCGACCTACGAGGGGTTCGACCCGGGCGACGAACCGTTGGACGAGGTCATCGACGAGAAGACCGCCCGGGAGTCGAGCGAGGAGCAGGCGGTACGGCTGCTCCGGGAGACCTTCGGCGCCGAGAAGATCGACGAGGTGGACGCCCGCTGACACCCTGCCCCGTCGATCATGAAGTGGTGTGGCTCTCGGCCGACACCGCGGCCTCCTGAGCGACGGGGCCGGGCGGGGTTTCGGCGAGCAGGGCGCCCAGGCAGCAGGCCCACACGGGAAAGGGCAGCACCGCTACGCGTTCCATGCCGCCCACTCCGATCCCGAGGCCCTGCTGGGCGAAGAACAGCACGGTTCCCGCCAGCGCGGTCAACCCGGCGGCAAGGGTGAGCGCTCGCCACCGGCCGAGCAGCGTGGTGTGCGGCGCGAAGCCGGCGAGGAGCAGCCCGATGTTGCCCAGGCCCATGATCAGGAATGCGCCGAGGACGTGCAGGTTCTCGTCGACGTCGGCCGGGTAGCGGGCCGCCAGGGCGTACCCGCCGGCCGCCAGCAACAGCAGCGTCTGCGCGGAGCGCACCACCGCGCCGCGACCGAGTGACCGCCAGGTCAACAGGAGCCCGGCGGCGAGCAGTACGGCCGTGGCCAGTGTCGCGGCGTTCATCAACGGGTGCCAGGGGGAGCAGACGTACCGGGGTCGGGTGGTGTCCCAGATGCCGCAGTGGACGTTGCCGAGGTCGCTGATGTTGTGGCTGGCCCAGCTGTAGGCCGGCTCGCGCCAGCGCAGGCCGGTGACCAGGCCGGCGACGAGGAAGACCGGTGCGGCGATCACCCAGCACAGTGTGCCGACCCGGCCCGTGGGGTTGAGGTTCATGCTGTCGAGCAGACCAGCGCGGTGGGTGCCGACGCACTACCCGCAGAGGGCCGGTTCGGGGTGGTGCCAGCCATACCTAGCGGGTCGTTCGGGCGGGCGGCTCGTCGGCCGGTTGTGAACCCGGTCGTTCCCGGCCCGCGTGCGGAAGCCGGCATGCCCGGCGTGGGCGGACGCACCGGGCGGGGCGGGGTCGGTCCCAGCGGTTAGGCTGGTCGGCGGCCGAGCAGACGAGTGCGAGAAGGAGCCATCCGTGCGCCCAGGTGGACAGCCGAACATGCAGCAGATGCTGAAGCAGGCGCAGAAGATGCAGCAGCAGATCGCCGCTGCCCAGGCCGAGCTGGCCGAGGCCGAGCTGACCGGCACGGCCGGCGGAGGGCTGGTCACCGCGACCGTCTCCGGCTCCGGTGACCTGAAGGCCATCAAGATCGACCCAAAGGCCGTCGACCCGGACGACGTGGAGACCCTCGAAGACCTGGTGGTCGCGGCCGTGCACAACGCCGCCGAGGCCGCGCGCGAGTTGACCGAGCGCAAGATGGGTCCGGTCGCCGGCGGCATGGGCGGCCTCGGCCTGCCCGGTTTCTGAGCCGGCAGATGTACGAAGGCGCCATCCAGGATCTGATCGACGAGCTGGGACGACTGCCGGGCGTGGGCCCGAAGAGCGCCCAGCGGATCGCGTTCCACGTCCTGTCGGCCGACCCGGCCGACGTCAACCGGCTGGCCGGCGCGCTGCGCAAGGTCAAGGAGCTGGTGCGCTTCTGCACGACCTGTTACAACGTGGCCGAGTCCGAGCAGTGCCGGATCTGCCGCGATCAGCGCCGCACCGACGAGGTGCTCTGCGTGGTGGAGGAACCTAAGGACGTGGTGGCCATCGAGCGGACCGGTGAGTTCCGCGGTCGCTACCACGTGCTCGGCGGCGCGATCAATCCGCTAGAGGGGATCGGCCCGGACAATCTGCGCATCCGGGAGCTGATGACCCGGTTGAGCGGCGGCGCGGTCCGGGAGTTGATCCTGGCCACCGATCCGAACACGGAGGGCGAGGCGACCGCCACCTATCTGGCGCTGATGGTGAAGCCGATGGGGATCGCGGTGACCCGGCTGGCCAGTGGGCTGCCCGTCGGCGGCGATCTGGAGTACGCCGACGAGATCACCCTGGGCCGGGCGTTCGAGGGGCGTCGGGCCGTCTGATCCCGTACACCGTCAGGGTTGTCGGCGGCCGATACAACTGAGGTGATCCGGTGGGTCCGTGCGACGAGCGCGGGCCCACCGGCGTACCTCGGGGAGGTGGCGTGTGGCGACGCGGCGGCCGGCCCAGCGGTCCTGGGCTCCGGCGGTGCTGGTGGCCGTGCTGGCCCTGGTGATCGCTGGCGTCATCGTGGCGATCGAGGTGGGGAGCCGGCGACTGGCCGCGGACACCCGCGCGGAGGAGGCCGGGGCCGAAGCCGCCGTGACCCGTGACGCCCAGGCGTACGCCGCCGCGGTGGTCGCCACCGGCGACCCGGCGCCGACCGACGAACGGTTGGCGGTGGTCGCGGAGGGTGCCCGGGTCGAGGTTCGGGAGGTTCGCCGGACTTCCGGCCTGGTGGTGGTCGTGTACGGTTCCGCCCCTGTCGGCACGTTGTTCGGAGCGAGCAACGTGACCGCCTGCCACCGCGTGACCTTCCACGACCTGGGTACCGCTGCGGCGGGTTCGGCCGTCGAGCGGCTGGCCGACTGCCCACCACCCGTGGCCTGGCCGTCGCCCTCCTGACGCGCCCGAGTCGTCGACACCCGGCGTCGACGGCCGGCTTCGTGGCGTCGGGTTATGTGTCGCTCTATGTATTCGCCGTGCCGTCGACTGTCAGACGTCCGCGCAAGGTGTCGGCTTGGTAGCGATTGCCTGACGGCCGTTCCGCTTCCGGTGTTACATGTCATAGCCTCCCGCACACGGACCGAGCCACAGCTCGGCGTGGTCATGCGCATGACAGAGGTGAGAGATGCAGGCGAGAAGGCTTAAATCGGCTGTGGCCATCGCGGCCGTTGCCGCTCTGGCGGTCGGCGCGGCCGGCTGCGCGAAGAGCGAGCGCGACGGCGACAGTGGCGAGGCCAAGACTGGCGGCACCTTCATCTTCGCGGGTGCCGGTGACCCGAAGAACTTCGATCCGATCTTCAACGATGACGGTGAGTCGTTCCGGCCGGTCCGGCAGATGTTCGACACCCTGGTGAGCCACAAGCCGGGCACCGCGGAGCTGCAGGGCGGCCTGGCCGAGAGCTGGGAGCACGACCCCGACGGCAAGGTCTGGACGTTCAAGCTCCGCCAGGGTGTGAAGTTCCACGACGGCACCCCGTTCGACGCCGCGGCGGTCTGCTTCAACTTCGACCGTTGGTACAACATGAAGGGCGCTGCCGCCCAGTCCCAGATGATCTACTACATGGACGTCTTCGGGGGCTTCGCCAACAACGAGAGCCCGGACGCCGGCAAGCCGATCTACAACAAGTGCGAGGCGAAGGACGGCGGCACCGCAGTCGTCACCCTCAACCAGTACAAGGGCGCCTTCCCGGGTGCGTTCGCGCTGACCTCGCTCTCGATCGCCAGCCCCGAGGCGCTGAAGAAGTACGACGCCAACACGGTGAAGCAGAACGGCGACTCGTTCGAGTACAGCGCGTTCGCCACCACCAACCCGGTCGGCACCGGCCCGTTCACCTTCGGTGGCTGGGACAAGGCCAAGAACGAGATCACCCTGAACCGCAACGCGGACTACTGGGGTGACAAGGCCAAGGTCGACAAGGTGATCATCAAGGTCATCAAGGACGAGAGCACCCGCAAGCAGGAGCTCCGCGCCGGCACCGTCCAGGGCATCGACTTCCCGGCCCCGGCCGACCGCAAGGCGCTGGAGGGTGAGGGCTTCCAGGTCATCAACCGCCCGGCGTTCAACGTCCTCTACCTGGGCCTCAACCAGAAGAACCCGAAGCTCAAGGACCTGCGGGTGCGCCAGGCGATCGCCTACGCGCTCAACCGCCAGCAGCTGGTGCAGACCAAGGGCCCGGGTGGCGCCAAGGTCGCCGACGAGTTCATGCCGGACACCGTGCTCGGCTACGCCCCGGACGTGCAGAAGTACGAGTACAACCCGGACAAGGCCAAGCAGCTCCTCAAGGAGGCCGGCGCCGAGGGTCTGACGCTGAACTTCTACTACCCGCCGGACGTCTCCCGGCCGTACATGCCGAACCCGCAGGAGATCTTCACCGTCCTCGCCAACGACCTCCAGGCCGTGGGCATCAAGGTCAACGGTGTGCCTCGCCCGTGGAACGGTGGCTTCAAGGACGACGTGCAGCAGTTCGGCAAGCAGGACCTGCACATCCTCGGCTGGACCGGTGACTACAACGACCCGGGCAACTTCGTCGGCACGTTCTTCGGCCGGGCCAAGGTCGAGTTCGGCGACCAGTCGATGACCGAGATGTTCGACGCGATCACCAAGGCCGACGGCACTGTCGACGACGCCGGCAAGAAGGCGGCCTGGGAGCAGGTCAACCGGGACATCGCCGCCAAGTGGCTGCCGGCCGTGCCGCTCTGGCACGCCCCGCCGGCCATCGTCGTCACCAAGGACGTCAAGGGCATGGTGGCCAGCCCGTTGACCGACGAGCGATTCAACACGGTCAGCGTCAGCAAGTGACGTCCCTCGGCTGAGGCCGTAGGCGTGATCGGCCCGGGTCCGGGGTTCCTCCCGGCCCGGGCCGATCCGCGATTCATCGAGAGTCTGGTGTGTGAGAGATGTTGCGAGTCATAGTCCGCCGCCTGTTGCAGCTGGTGGTGACCCTCATAGCGCTGTCGGCGCTGATCTTCATCTGGCTGCGGAACCTGCCCGGTGGCCCGGTCGAGGCGCTGCTCGGCGAGCGGGCCACGCCCGAGCGCCGCGTGCTGCTGACCAAGGCGCTCGGCTACGACCAGCCGATCCTGGTGCAGTACGGCAAGTTTATGCAGCGAGTCGTCACCGGCGACTTCGGCAACTCGATCCGGACCGGTGACCCGGTCACCGAGGTCATCAGCCGCGCCTTCCCGGCCACCATCGAACTGGCCCTCGCCGCGATGATCATCGCGGTCGGACTCGGGGTGCCGCTCGGCTACCTCGCCGCTCGCTGGCGCGGACGATCGCTGGACAACCTCACCATCGCCGGCACCCTGCTCGGCATCTCCATCCCGATCTTCTTCCTGGGCTATCTGCTCAAGGACGTCTTCACCCAGAACATCCACTGGTTCCCGCCGTCCGGACGGCTCACCACGGGTCTGGACAACACCCACGTCACCGGCTTCTTCGTGCTCGACGGCCTGCTCACCCGGGAGTTCGACGCCAGCGCGGACGCGCTGTGGCACCTGATCCTGCCGGCGATCACGCTCGCCACCATCCCGCTGGCGGTGATCGTGCGGATCACCCGGGCCAGCGTGCTCGACGTCCTCAACGAGGACTACGTGCGGACCGCCGAGGCCAAGGGCCTGCGGCACCGCACCATCCGCGGCCGGCACATCCTGCGCAACGCGCTGCTCCCGGTGGTCACCACCATCGGCCTGCAGACCGGCGCGCTCCTCTCCGGCGCGGTGCTCACCGAGAAGGTCTACAACTGGGGTGGCATCGGCACGCTGATCACTGACTCGATCAGCGGCGGCCGGGACTACCCGGTGCTCCAGGCGATCATCCTGCTCGCGGCGCTGGTCTTCGTGGTGGTCAACCTGCTGGTCGACCTCTCCTACGCCTTCATCGACCCCAGGGTGCGTGTGCGATGAGTGACCCCATCACCCAGGCCGGAGCGCCGACGCCCCGCAGCGGGGACGACAAGCCCCGCCCCGGCATGAGCGAACGCAGCATCGGCGTGCTCGGCGACCGCAAGAAGGCACGACTGGACGAGTTGGCCCGCGCCAGCGCGTCCGACCGGGGCGGCATCAGCCTCGTCCGCGACGCCGTGCGCCGGCTGCGGCGCAACCCGGTCGCCATCGTCGGCGCCAGCATCGTCGGACTGTTCGTCCTGGTAGCGATCTTCGCCCCGCTCATCGCGCCGCACGACCCGGTGCAGCGCTTCGAGGAGCTCACGAAGAACCTCACCGTGGACAGCATCCCGGGTGCCAGCGGTGACTTCCCGCTCGGCTCCGACCCGCTCGGCCGGGACTTCCTGACCCGGATGATCTACGGGGCGCGGCAGACGCTGTTCGTGGGCGTGCTCGCCACCCTCATCGGTCTGGCTCTCGGTGTGCTGATCGGCGCGGTCGCCGGCGCCTTCGGCGGTTGGGTCGACGTCGTCCTGATGCGACTCACCGACGTGATGCTGGCCCTGCCGAGCCTGCTGCTCGCGATCACCCTGGTCGCGATGGCCAGCCGATCGAGCCAGTGGACGGTCATCTTCGCGGTGGCCATCGTCAACGTGCCGATCTTCGCCCGACTGCTGCGCGGCTCGATGCTTGCCCAGCGGGAGAGCGACCACGTGCTCGCCGCCCGCGCGCTCGGCGTCAAGGAGCGCAACATCGTGCTGCGGCACATGCTGCCCAACTCACTGACCGCCGTGATCGTGCAGGCCACCCTGACCTTCGCGGTGGCCATCCTGGACGCCGCGGCGCTCTCGTTCCTGGGCCTCGGCGACCCGGACATCAACCGGGCCGAGTGGGGCCTGATGCTCGGCGTGGACGGTCAGCGCTACTTCGAGGTCCGTCCTGAGCTGGCGTACTACCCGGCGCTCGCGATCATCGTGGTCGCGCTCGGCTTCACCCTGCTGGGTGAGGCGATGCGCGAGGCGATCGACCCGAAGAACCGGCGGTGACCGCGGTGCGCGCAATCAGCACGGCCGGCGTGAGCCGGCGAGAGGAAGTGACCCGATGAGCCTGCTCGACGTCCGTGACCTGAGCGTCGTGTTCCAGCGGCGGGGCGAGCGGCCCTTCACCGCCGTCGACAAGGTCAGCTTCACCGTGGAGCCGGGGCAGACCGTCGGCCTGGTCGGCGAGTCCGGCTGCGGCAAGAGCGTGACCAGCCTGGCCATCATGGGCCTGCTGCCCAAGCGGGGCAACAAGGTCACCGGGGAGGTGCTCTTCGAGGGCGCCGACCTGCTGAAGCTGCGACCGGACGACATGCGGGACCGGCGCGGCCGGGAGATCAGCATGATCTTCCAGGACCCGTTGTCGTCGCTGAACCCGGTCATCCCGATCGGCGTCCAGGTGGCCGAGGTGCTGGAACGCCACCAGGGCCGGGACCGCAAGCAGGCACTGCGGGAAGCACGCGACCTGCTCGACGCCGTCGGGATTCCCGACCCGCAACGGCGACTCAGCGAGTACCCGCACCAGATCTCCGGCGGCATGCGCCAGCGCGCGCTGATCGCCATCGCACTGGCCTGCAAGCCTCGGCTGCTGATCGCCGACGAGCCGACCACCGCGCTCGACGTGACCATCCAGGCGCAGATCCTCACCCTGCTCAAGCAGTTGGTCGACGACACCGGCACCGCGCTCGTGATGATCACGCACGACCTGGGCGTGGTGGCCGGGCTCTGTGACACAGTCAACGTGCTCTACGGCGGCAAGGTCGTGGAGCGGGCCCGACGGCACGAGCTGTTCGCGCACGCCCGGCACCCGTACACCCACGGGTTGCTCAACTCGGTGCCGCGGCTGGACTCACCGCGCGGTGAGCGGCTGCACGCCATCCGCGGGTCGGTCTCCGACAACATCCCGTGGACCGAGGGGTGCGCGTTCGCCCCCCGGTGCGACAACGTCGTGGACGCCTGCCTGGAGGGGCCTCCGCCGCTCGAACCCACCGCCACCGGCGGCGACCTGCGCTGCAACAACCCCGTCTCCGAGGAGGTGGCGGCCCGATGACCGAAGAGACCACCCCGCTGATCGAGCTGCGCGACGTCAAGGTCCACTTTCCGATCAAGAGCGGTCTGCTCTTCGACCGGACCATCGGCTACGTCTACGCCGTCGACGGCGTGTCGCTGAGCATCCGCAAGGGCGAGACGTACGGCCTGGTCGGCGAGTCGGGCTGCGGCAAGTCGACGCTGGGCCGTGGCCTGCTCCGGCTCGTCGAGCCCACCGACGGCGAGATCGTCTTCGACGGCACCGACGTCCGCTCCCTCAAGGGCGAGGCGATGCGGCACGCCCGCCGCCGCATGCAGATGATCTTCCAGGATCCGCTCTCCAGCCTCGACCCTCGACAGTCGGTGGAGTCGCTGCTCGTGGAGGGCCTGAAGGCGCACGGGCTGGCCGGCGACAAGGCCGAGACGAACCGGCGGTTGCGCGAGACGCTGGAGGCGGTGGGCCTGCCCGCGTCGGCTCTCAGCAAGTACCCGCACGAGTTCTCCGGTGGCCAGCGCCAGCGAATCGGCATCGCCCGGGCCCTGGTGCTCAACCCGGACCTGATCGTCGCCGACGAGCCGGTCTCCGCACTGGACGTGTCGATCCAGGCGCAGGTGCTCAACCTGCTCGAGGACCTGCAGAACGAGCGCGGCCTGACGTACCTGATCATCGCGCACGACCTGGCGGTGGTCCGGCACATCGCCGACACGGTGGGCGTCATGTACCTGGGTGGTCTGGTGGAGGAGGCGTCCAGCGACGACCTCTACCGCGAGCCGATGCACCCGTACACCCGGGCGCTGATGTCCGCGGTGCCGGTGCCCGACCCGGTCGTCGAGGACCGTCGGGAGCGCATCCTGCTCGCCGGCGACCTACCCTCGCCCACCAACCCGCCGTCGGGCTGCCGGTTCCACACCCGGTGCCCGTGGGCGCAGCCGACCCGCTGCGCCAGCGAGCGGCCGGCGCTGCGCGACGTGGTCGGCGGGCACCGGGTGGCCTGCCACTTCGCCGAGGACATCGCCGCCGGCCGGATCCGGCCACACGAGGTCGAGGTGGAGCTGGTGCGCCCGGCCGAGGGCACCGGCCCGCTCGACCCGCCGGGTGAGTTGATCCCGACGCCGTGACGACACAGTGAGGTGATCCGGCGCCGTGATGCCGCAGTGAGGTGATCCCGACGCCGTGACGACACCGGGGGCCGTCCTGCCACAGGACGGCCCCCGGTCTCACGGGTCGACGGTGCCCGGGTGTGGCGTCAGCCCTCCGGGCGGTGCAGCAGGCCCACCGCCACGGCGTGCACCGCGTCCAGCCCCGCCGGGTCGGCGAGCGGCACCGAGCCGCCGGTCACCGCGTACCACTCGTCCGCGTCCTTGTACTGCACCCGCAGCGTGACCTTGCCGTCGGCGTACTCGGTGCGCAGGGTCAGCTCGCCGGTGACCACCCCGACCTCGTCGGTCATCACCCCGCCCGGACCGGGCACGATGTCGGCCGTGCGGCTCTGCGGGCCACCGGCGCCGTCGGAATCGGCGACCATGCCGGCCCCCGGCACGGCGGCCGAGGGTTCGGCGCTGCCATCCGCGGTCATGCCCGCCGCGGCCGGGCCTGTGTCACCCTTCGCCTCGCCGCCTGTCACGGCTCCCTCGCTCATCAGCAGCCCTCCAGCATGTCGCTCAGGGCGGCCTTCTCGGCACTGGTCACCGTCAGCCGCCAGTGGTGCTTGACCGCCACCCAGTCTTTGGCGTATTGGCACCAGTACGACCGGTTCGCCGGTTTCCACTGGGACGGGTCCTGGTCACCCTTTGCCCGATTGGAGGACGCGGAAACCGCGAGGAGCTGCGGCCGGGTCGTGTCGTTGGCGAAGTCGCCGCGCTTCGCGTCGTCCCACTCGTCGGCGCCCGAGCGCCACGCGTTGGCCAACGGCACCATGTGGTCGATGTCCACGTCGGAGGGATCGGTGGCGCTGCGACCGTCGTACGCGCTCTCCCAGCGACCGCCGACGACGTTGCAGCCGGACAGCTTCACGTCCTTGCCGTCGCGTTGCAGGATGCTGTCCCGCACGTCGCAGTTCTTACCCGTGTTCCGCCAGTGCGGAAAGCGGTCGCGGCTGTAGCCCTTCATCGAGCCGGCGTTGGCGACGGTCAGCTGGCCCAGCTGCTGCGCCGCGTTGCCGCCGTCCGTCGGTGGTGGCGGCGTTCCGGTCTCGTCCGGAGGGACGCAACCGGCTACGCCGAGCGCCAGCGCCGCGACGAGCGCGGTCACCGCCGCGCGCGGTCCTGATCTGGTACGCACAGACGACACCTCTCCAGCTTGCGGGCTCCCGGCGATTGCGCACAGTACCCGGGCATGGTTTCGGCGTTTCGCGGCGTCTCCCACATCGTGCAAGGCAGATTGGTGAGATGACCACAGCCGTACCGTCGCCCGCTCTGCGGATGGGCACCGCCGCCGGCCGGGGGACGCTGCTCGCCGCGGTGCTCGCCTCCGGCATGGTCTTCCTCGACAGCACCGTCGTCAACGTGGCGCTGCCGAAACTCGGCCAGGATCTCGGGGCCAACGTGGCCGATCTCCAGTGGACCGTGAACGGGTACCTGCTGATGCTGGCGGCGTTCGTGCTGCTCGGTGGGGCGCTCGGGGACCGCTTCGGCCGACGACGGGTCTTCCTGATCGGCGTGGCGTGGTTCACCCTGGCCTCGGTGCTGTGCGGGCTGTCCCAGGGCACCGGTTGGCTGATCGGGGCCCGGTTCCTCCAGGGCGCTGGCGGGGCGCTGCTCACCCCCGGCTCCCTGTCGGTGCTCCAGGCCAGCTTCCACCCGGACGACCGGGGGAAGGCGATCGGCGCCTGGGCCGGGTTGTCCGGTGTGTCCACCGCGCTGGGCCCGTTCCTCGGTGGCTGGCTGATCGACGCGCTGTCGTGGCGGTGGATCTTCTTCCTGAACCTGCCGATCGCCGTGCTGGTGGTGCTGGCCACCGCCCGCTGGGTGCCGGAGAGTCGCGACGAGAACGCCTCCCGGACGCAGGGGCCGGGCCGGACCCGACGCCGGTTCGACGTGGCCGGGGCGCTGCTCGGTGCGCTGGCGCTCGCCGGCGTCACGTACGCCCTGATCGACGCGCCCGCGCGGGGCTTCACCTCGGCGTCGGTGCTGATCTCCGCGCTGGTCGGGGTGGTGGCCGCGGTGGCCTTCGTCCTGCTGGAACGGCGGCGCGGCGACACGGCGATGCTGCCCACCGGGCTGTTCGGCAGCCGGCTCTTCTCCGTCCTGAACATCTTCACCGTGGTGGTCTACGCGGCGCTCAACGGCTTCACCTTCTTCTTCGCCGTCTACCTGCAGAACGTGGTCGAGTGGTCGGCCTTCCGCACCGGGATCTCGCTGCTGCCGATGACGGTGCTGCTGCTCATCGGGTCGGCCCGGGCGGGCGCGCTGTCGGCGCGGATCGGCCCCCGGCTGCCGCTGACCGTCGGGCCGGTGGTGGCCGCCGCCGGTCTGCTGCTGCTGCGCGGCGTCGGCCCGGGCGCGTCGTACTGGACCGACGTGCTGCCCGGGGTGCTGCTCTTCGGCCTCGGGCTGACCCTGGTGGTGGCGCCGCTGACCGCGTCGGTGCTCGCCGCGGTGCAGGACCGGTTCTCCGGGGTGGCCAGCGGCTTCAACAACGCCGCGTCCCGAGCGGGCGGTCTGCTCGCGGTGGCCGCGCTGCCGCTGCTGGTCGGCCTCTCCGGCGGCGGGTACGAGCAGAAGACCGAGCTGACCGACGCGTTCCGGGGAGCGCTGGCCTGGTGTGCGGGGCTGCTGCTGGCCGGAGCGGTGCTGGCCCTCGTGCTGGTGCACCGACCGCCCCGGGCGGCCCCGCCGTCGCAGCCCTGCCACTCGATGCCCGCCGCCACACCCCCGAGGTAGCGAACCACCTCGGGGGCGCGGCGCGTGCGATCAGCCGCGCGCGCGGTTGACGGCGCTGGTGACCGCCTTGATCGACGCGGTGACGATGTTGGCGTCGGTGCCGACACCCCAGACCGTCCGACCGTCCACCTCGCACTCCACATAGGCGGCGGCCTGCGCGTCCCCACCGGAGGACAGCGCGTGCTCGTGGTAGTCGAGCACCCGGACGCCCACCCCGACCGAACCGAGCGCGTTGACGTACGCGTCGATCGGGCCGTTGCCGACCGCGGTGAGCGACCGTTGCTCGTCGCCCACGCCGACCTGTGCCTCGATCTCGACCTTGCCGTCGGTGGTGCCGATCGTGTAGCCGGCGAACCGGACCGCCGGGTCGGGCTGGTGGTCGAGCAGGTAGTGCGTCGCGAAGATCTCCCACATGGCGCGCGGGTCGACCTCGCCGCCGTCGTGGTCGGTGACCTGCTGCACGACCCCGGAGAACTCGATCTGGAGCCGGCGGGGCAGGTCCAGTTGGTGCTCGCTCTTCATGATGTACGCGACGCCGCCCTTGCCGGACTGCGAGTTGACCCGGATGACTGCCTCGTAGGTGCGGCCCAGGTCCTTCGGGTCGATCGGCAGGTACGGGACCGCCCAGGTGTGCTCGTCCATCGGCACGCCGGCCGCCTTCGCGTCGGCGGCGAGGGCGTCGAAGCCCTTCTTGATGGCGTCCTGGTGGGAGCCGGAGAAGGCGGTGTAGACCAGGTCGCCCGCGTACGGGTGGCGCTCGTGCACCGGGAGCTGGTTGCAGTACTCGACGGCCCGCCGGATCTCGTCGATGTTCGAGAAGTCGATCATCGGGTCGATGCCCTGGGAGAAGAGGTTGAGCCCCAGCGTCACCAGGTCGACGTTGCCGGTGCGCTCGCCGTTGCCGAACAGGCAGCCCTCGATCCGGTCCGCGCCGGCCAGCAGGCCCAGCTCGGCGGCGGCCACCCCGGTGCCCCGGTCGTTGTGCGGGTGCAGGCTCAGCACGACGCTGTCGCGGCGCGGCAGGCGCCGGTGCATCCACTCGATCGAGTCGGCGTACACGTTCGGGGTGGCCATCTCGACGGTGGCCGGCAGGTTGATGATCAGCGGCCGGTCCGGCGTCGGGTCGATCACGTCGATCACCCGGGAGCAGACCTCCAGCGCGTACTCCAGTTCGGTGCCCGTGTACGACTCCGGCGAGTACTCGTAGAAGATCTCCGTGTCCGGGGTGTGGATCTCCGCGTACTTCTGGCAGAGCCGCGCACCGGTGGTGGCGATGTCGGCGATGCCGTCCTTGTCCAGACCGAAGACCACCCGCCGCTGGAGGGTGGAGGTCGAGTTGTAGAAGTGCACGATGGCCCGCTTCGCGCCGCGCAGCGACTCGAACGTCCGGTCGATCAGGTGCTCCCGGCACTGGGTGAGCACCTGGATGGTGACGTCGTCCGGGATCATGTCCTGCTCGATGAGCTGCCGGACGAAGTCGAAGTCGGTCTGGCTGGCCGACGGGAAGCCGACCTCGATCTCCTTGTAGCCCATCTGGACCAGCAGCTGGAACATCCGCCGCTTGCGCTCGGGCGACATCGGGTCGATCAGCGCCTGGTTGCCGTCCCGGAGATCCACCGCGCACCAGCGCGGGGCGGCCTCGACGGTGCGGGTGGGCCAGGTGCGATCCGGCAGGTCGATCCGGAACTGCTCCCGGTAGGGCTGGTAGCGGTGGTACGGCATCCGGCTGGGGCGCTGCCGGGCGATCGGATCGGTCTCGGCGTCGGTGACAGGTTGAGCCATCTCAGAGTGCTCCCTGGAACATGTGGCGTCAGCAGATCGGAAGGTGTCGGCGAGGTGCCGGGCGACGGTGCGCGGCGGTGCCGAGAGGAAACTCAGATGTGCTGGACGGCGCGATGCGACTCCGCGACGAGGTGCCGGCCGGTCAGGCCCCGTCGCGGCGGCTAAGGAGAAGAAGCGCCCGCCACATGACCAAGTCACCCTACGTGATGGAACCGGGGGTGGAAAGGCCGGTCCGGACTATGGGACCGGCGTCATGGTCTGCTCCTGGACCTCGGCACCCAGCCTCGGCGTCCGTTCGGCCCAGGCCACGGCGGGCACGATCGCCGCTCCGACCAGCACGAAGATCGCTGCCGTCGGTAACCAACCCCAGCCGCCGGTGGTCACGCCGAGCGCGGTCAGCCCCGCGGGGGCGATCAGGTACTGCACCTGCTCGCCGAGCCGCAGCGCCCCCACGTACGCGCCGCGCTGGTCGTCCGGCGGAAGGGTGGCGGTGAGCCCCCAGGCGCCCGCCGACTGGATCAGCTCGGCCAGGATCAGCAGCGTCGCGGCGGCCACCAGCACCACGACGGTGAGCGGGCCCCGGGTGACCCCGGAGATCGGCAGGACCAGGCAGGCCAGGGCGATGAGCAGGGCACCCCGTCGAGAGGCCCGGGCCGCGCCGGCGGCGGTGTCGGCGCCCCGGCTGACGCGTACCTGGAGCAGCACGATCAGGACCGTGTTGAGCAGCACCAGAGCGGCGATCACCGTCTTCGGGGCGTCGGTGTGGGTGAGGATCCAGAGCGGCAGCACCGTCAGGTAGAGCGTCTGGTGCGCGGTGAGCAGCCCGGACAGCAGGGACACCGTAATGAACGGGCGGTCCCGCAGCACGGCGAGCCGACCCATCGGCTCCACCGGCCGGGCCACCTGCGGCAGGCGGGGCAGTCGTCGTACGAACAGGGCCGTCACCAGGATCACCGCCGCGATGAACCAGACCATCGCGCGGTACGCCTCGATCGTGTCCACCGCCAGCACCAGGCCGCTGATCACCGCGCCCAGCCCGAATCCGACGTTCAGCGACGAGCGCTGGTACGCCATCGCGGTGACCCGTTCGGCGGGCGGGAGCGCGTTGATCGAGTAGACCTGGCGGGCCACGCCTGTCGACGCGTCCACCGCCGCCAGCGCCACCACGACGGCGAGGAAGCTCGCGAAGCCGCCCACGAACGGGTACGACGCGAAGAGCGCCGCGTCCAGCACGAGCCCGACGATCCAGACCCGCTGCGGTCCGTACCGGTCGGTGAGCCCGCCCAGCGGCACCGTGCCCAGCAGTGACACCCCCGCCGCGATGGACAGGCCCAGCCCGACCTGCGCGGCGCTGAGCCCGAGTGCCCGGGTGAAGAAGACGGCGCTGCCGGCGTGGAACAGGCCGCTGCCGACGGCGTAGACCATGGCCTGCACGGCCAGCGCGCGGGTCAGCCCGGCCGGCGGTACGACGTTGTGGACAGCGGTGCGGATGGTTTCTCTGGCCCCCATGGCCGAGAAGTGAACCGGGACCGAATAGATCGGTCGAGCCTTTTAGGCTGGACCGAATCCTGCTCCCGGGGGAGGGCGCGTGTCCGAGTTGCGGTTCAGCCTGGCCGACGTCGCGAGAGTGCGGCTCGCCGTGTCGCCGGTCAACGAGACGGTCATGAGCATGTGGGCGCTGGCCAGCCCGATCCGCTACCCGGTGCACCTGCCCTGGATCGACCGGGCCCGGGTGACCCTGCGCCGTCCCGAGGTCGCCGCCCGGGTCCGACCGCTGAAGGAGCTGACCTGGCGGGGTTGCCCGTTGCCCGACTTCCTCACCCCGGCGGCCCGCCCGAACGTGGAGGTGACCGAGCAGCTCGACCAGATCGCGGCGACGCCGTCGGCCGTGGTGGTCCAGGATCTGCTGTCGACGACCGGGCGCCGGCCGCTCAGTCCGTTCGGGCGGGCGCTGCTCGCCGACCCCCGTGGGCTGTTGCCACAGCTCGTCGACGCGGTGCGGGTCTGGTACGACGAGGCGATCGCCCCGGACTGGTCGCGGATGCGGGCGCTGCTCGACGCCGATGTGGCGTACCGGGCCGCACAGCTCGCCGAGAACGGCGCCGGACGGTTCTTCGAGCAGCTCCACCCGAGCCTGCGCTGGCTCGGCGACCGGGTGGTCAGCGACGACCCGTTCGCGCGGGACTTCGACCTGCGGGACCGTGGGTTGGCGCTGAACCCGACGGTGTTCAGCGAACGTCGGGTGCTGTGGAACCTGCTGGAGGACTCGTTGCCGGCCGCCGCGTACCCGGTCCGGGCGGTCGGGACGCTCTGGGAGGCGACCGCGCCACCGCCTGGCGACCCGCTGGCACGGGTGATCGGCCCCGGCCGCGCCGCGCTGCTGCACCTGCTCGACACGGCCACCACCACCACCGACCTGGCCCGGCTCACCGGGATGTCGGCCGGAAACGTCTCGCAGCACCTGGCCGCGTTGCACGCCGCCGGCCTGGTCGGCCGGTCCCGACAGGGTCGGCATGTGCTCTACCGCAACACCGACGCCGCGGGGGTTCTGCTGCGGGCCAGCGGTGCGGCTGACCCGATCAGGTGATCAGGCGAGCAGCAGGTCGGCGACCGGCCGGCGGTGCCGCAGGCCGGTCTCCCGGGCGCGCAGCTCGGCCGGGAGGGCGAACGGATCTCCGAGCCGACCGACGGCGGCGACCACAAGCGGTCGGACGCCGCCGGGCAGGTCGAGTTCGGTGGCGAGGCCGGCCCGGTCGAAGCGGACGAGCTGGCGGACGTGCAGACCGAGCGCGGTGGCCTGCAGGGTCAGGTGGGCGATCGCCTGACCGAGGTCGTACGCGGCCCGCTCGGCGTCGCCGCCGGTGTGCGCGCCGACCACCAGGGTCGCGGCGTGCCGGGCCCAGCCCTGGTCGTCGGCGGGAAGGTTGATCAGGATCCGTTTCCAGTTCTGGTCGTCCCGGTGGCCGAGGGCGAACCGCCAGGGCTGCCCGTTGTCCGCCGACGGCGCCCACCGTGCGGCCTCCAGCAGCGACGCCGCCTCGTCCGAGGTCAGGGTGGCGCTCGGGTCGAAGGCCCGAGGGCTCCAGCGGAAGGCGAGCAGCGGGGTCAGGTCAGCCATGCCGAGAATCGTCCTGTATGGGTGATTCGCTACTCAACGTGGGCCTGCGGGATGTGGGCAAAAGCACCCGTAACGGGATGAAGATCAGGACGTTCCCGCGCTCGGACTGAGTGTCGGATCGGGCGTCGGAGGGGCCGCGGTGTCGAGGGGTTCCGCGTCCACCACCACCGGCCCGGCGAGCTGCACGGTGGCGGGCGCCGGGCCGGGCGGGGCCGCCAGCCGCAGCGTGCCGGCGTCGGTCCGGACGCCGGTCGGCGTGCCGTCGGTGTCGTAGCAGTAGATGCCGACGTCCAACGGCGCGTTCAGCGAGGCGGAGGTGGAGTCGACCGAGTAGCAGGTGCCGGTCAGCCCCTTGGGCGTGGCGGCCAGGGCCACCGCGAGCGGCGCGCGCCGGTCGGTCAGCACGTCCAGCCAGTCGGTGAGCGGATGCTGGATCCGGGGGTCCAGCCGGCGCGGGAGGGCGTCGTCACGTTCGCCGAGGCGTACGCAGCGCGCCGGCTCCGGGTGACCGGTCGAGGGCAGCGCGCACTGGAACAGCCCGTCGCCGGTCGCGGCCAGCGAGACGTCGGCGGTGCCACCCAGCGCCCCGCCCGGCACGTCGACCCGCCAACTGCCGTCGTTCGCGCTGGTGAACACGATGCTGCGGTCCGGTTGGCCGGTCCGGGTGAACACGTAGCGCGCCACCAGGTGGCGATCCTGTGCGGCGGCGGCCAGGGCGGCCAGCTCGTCCCGGGTGGCGTCCACCTCGACCGGGCCGGGGTCGGCTGGCGGCGGAGGCGGAGGCCGCTCGCTGGTGCAGGAGACCAGGACTGCCGGCAGGGCGAACACGAGCGGCCCGAGCACGCGGCCGGCCGAGCGAAAGAGGACGGGCACCGGCCCATTCTGGTGGGTGCGGGCCAGGCGCGGGCAGCGGCGGGCAGCCGTCCGCCCCGGCGTGTCGGGCGCGGCCTTTCGGCGTACCGCCCGAACTCGCGGACCTGGCCGCCCGCGTTGCCCGCACGGCCGCGCGGGCCGGATCGTGGGATCACCCGACCCGCCGCCGTGGCCCGCCCGATACCCTCATGGGGTCTGACACGCGCCGCCGGCCCCGGTTCCGGCGGCGTCGGCACGCTCAGGGTCACTGGGAGGGAGTGCACCGTCGTGGCACTCGTGGTGCAGAAGTACGGCGGGTCCTCCGTCGCCAACGCCGAGCGGATCAAGCGGGTGGCCGAGCGCATCGTCGCCGCCCGCAAGGCCGGCGACGACGTGGTGGTGGTGGTCTCCGCGATGGGGGACACCACCGACGAGCTGCTCGACCTGGCCAACCAGGTCAGCCCGCTGCCGCCGGGCCGCGAGCTGGACATGCTGCTCACCGCCGGGGAGCGGATCTCCATGGCCCTGCTGGCCATGGCCATCCACAACCTGGGGTACGAAGCCCGCTCGTTCACCGGCTCGCAGGCCGGTGTGATCACCACCTCGGTGCACGGCCGGGCGCGGATCATCGATGTCACCCCGGGGCGGCTCAAGGGCGCGCTCGACGAGGGCTCGGTGGTCATCGTGGCCGGTTTCCAGGGCGTCTCGCAGGACACCAAGGACGTCACCACGCTGGGCCGCGGCGGCTCGGACACCACGGCCGTCGCGCTCGCCGCCGCGCTGCACGCCGATGTCTGCGAGATCTACACCGACGTGGACGGCATCTTCACCGCCGACCCGCGGATCGTTCCCAACGCCCGGCACATCAAGGACATCACCTACGAGGAGATGCTGGAGCTGGCCGCGTGCGGCGCGAAGGTGCTGCACCTGCGTAGCGTGGAGTACGCCCGCCGGGCGGGGTTGCCGATCCACGTCCGTTCGTCATACTCGACCAACACCGGCACGATGGTCACCGGATCGATGGAGGACCTTTCCGTGGAGCAGGCACTGATCACCGGGGTCGCGCACGACCGCAGCGAGGCCAAGATCACGATCGTCGGGGTGCCCGACGAGCCGGGTGCCGCCGCGCGGATCTTCGACACCGTCGCGGGCGCCGAGATCAACATCGACATGATCGTGCAGAACGTCTCCACCGAGGGCACCGGCCGTACGGACATCTCGTTCACGCTGCCCAAGGCCGACGGCCCGACCGCGATGGCCGCGCTCAGCAAGATCCAGGAGCCGGTCAAGTTCAAGGGCCTGCTCTACGACGACCACGTCGGCAAGGTCTCCCTGATCGGCGCCGGCATGCGCTCGCACCCCGGCGTGGCCGCCGGCTTCTTCGCCGCGCTGGGCGCTGCCGGGGTCAACATCGAGATGATCTCCACCTCCGAGATTCGCGTCTCCGTCGTCTGCCGGGACACCGACCTCGACGCCGCGGTCCGCGCCATCCACGATCAGTTCGAGCTGGGCGGCGACACCGAAGCCGTGGTCTACGCCGGGACGGGTAGGTAGCGCCGATGACGGCGCTGCCCACCCTCGCCGTGGTCGGAGCGACAGGTGCCGTCGGCACCGTGATGTGTGAGCTGCTCAGCGGACGTCGCAACGTCTGGGGTGAGATCCGGCTTCTCGCCTCCGAGCGTTCGGTCGGGAAGCGGGTGCGCTGCCGGGGCGAGGAGCTCGTCGTCCAGGCGCTGACCCCGGAGGCGTTCGACGGGGTCGACGTGGCGATGTTCGACGTGCCCGACGAGGTCTCCGCCGAGTGGGCGCCCATCGCCGTCGCCCGTGGCGCGATCGCGGTGGACAACTCCGGCGCGTTCCGGATGGACCGGGACGTCCCGCTGGTCGTTCCGGAGATCAATCCCGAGCAGGTCCGCAACCGGCCTCGGGGCATCATCGCGAACGCCAACTGCACCACCCTCGCGATGATCGTCGCGGTCGCGCCCCTGCACCGCGAGTACGGTCTGCGGGAGCTGGTGCTCGCCTCCTACCAGGCGGTCTCCGGCGCCGGTCAGGCCGGCGTGGACATCCTGCACGACCAGCTCGCCAAGGTCGCCGGGGATCGCGCGCTCGGCTCGCGTACCGGCGACGTCCGCCAGGCGGTCGGCGACGACCTGGGCCCGTTCCCGGCGCCGCTGGCGCTCAACGTGGTGCCCTGGGCGGGCTCGTCGGCCGACGGCGGCTGGTCGTCGGAGGAGATGAAGATCCGCAACGAGTCGCGGAAGATCCTCGGCCTGCCCGACCTCAAGGTCAGCGCCACCTGCGTGCGCGTGCCGGTGGTGACCGGCCACTCGGTGGCCGTGCACGCGGTCTTCGCCACCGAGGTCGACGCCGAGGGCGCCCGCGAGGCGCTGCGCAACGCCCCCGGCGTGATCCTGGTCGACGACCCCGCCGCCGGTGAGTTCCCGATGCCGATCGACGCGGTCGGCACCGACCCGTCGTGGGTCGGCCGGATCCGCCGCGCCCTGGACGACCCGCGCGCCCTCGACTTCTTCGTCACCGGCGACAACCTCCGCAAAGGCGCGGCCCTCAACACCGCCCAGATCGCCGAACTCCTCGCCAAGGAACTCCGCACCGCCTGACCCCGCGCTGCGGCGATCTCGCGGTTTCTGCGCCGGCACGAGGGATCAGAGCGACAAGACGACGACCGGAAGCGCAGGATCGGCGGGAGGTTTCACGCCGCGGCCAGGTGGACTCCGTCCCGGCCCTGGCGCTTCACCGCGTAGAGGGCCTGGTCGGCTCTTCGCAGGGTGCCATCGGGGGATTCGCCGGTGCGGGGCAGCGCGACGCCGACGCTGATCGTGCGACCGGTCCGTCGAGCCGCCTCGGTCAACCGCTCGGCGATCCGGACCGCCTCCTCCGGACGGCTCACCTCGATCACCGCCACGAACTCGTCGCCGCCGATCCGGTACAGCTCGTCGCCGTGCCGCAACGCCCCCTCCAGCGCGCGGGCCAACCCGATTAGCACCTGGTCGCCGGCCTGATGGCCGTACGTGTCGTTGACCGTCTTGAAGCCGTCCACGTCGATCGCCAGCAGCGCCGTACGCCCCGGGGTGGCCGCCGCGATCCGCTGCCCGAACGGGCCGGTGTGCCGCAGCCCCGTCAGCGGGTCCGAGCTGGCCTGCTCCCGCAGCCGGACGAGCGTGCGCAGCCGGTCCAGGCTGGTCCACACCTGCCCGGCGAGCAGCTCCATGAGGCTGACCGTGGTCGGGTCCGGCCGCAGCGCCCGCTCGTCGGCGACGAGCAGCGCCCCACCCGCGTCCGGCGGACCCATCGGAACGGCGATCAGCGTGCGTACCCCGGCCCGGGTCAGCGGCCGGTAGTCCTCGGTCGGCGGGTGCCCCGCCTCGCCCAGCGTGTACCCGGCGCCGTACCGGTGCGCCCGCTCGATCATCCGGCCGAGAGCCTCCGGCCCCGCCTCGGCCAACTCCGCCCGGATGCGGGTCTCCAACTCGCACCCGGCCAGCGGCGGCGGCCCGAGCTGGGCGCCCTCCGGGCCGCCGGTCAGCAGCACCGCTGTGGAGAGGGTGGACACCTCCCGGGCGGCGGAGGTCGCCGCGCCGATCACGGCCTCCTCGGTCGGCGCGGCGGAGAGCGCGGCGGCGTGCCGGAGCAGCTTCTCGCTCCGGCTCTCTGACGGAGGGCCGCCCACTGCGGCGATGCGGGCGCCGAGTCGGGCCGCCAGCCGCTGCGCGGTCTCCCGCCACGGCTCCAGGTCGACAGGCCCACTCCACTGCAGGTCCAGTACGCCGATCACCCGGCCCGCCGGGTCGCGCACCGGCACGCACAGCTCAGCTGTCACGTCCGGGCGTACCGGAAGGTAGTCCGGGTCGGCGGTGACGTCCGGGACCACCGCCGCGACGTCTGTGGCGTACACCCGGCCGACGATCCCGGTGCGCGCCGGGACGGTCGCGAAGACCTGCCACGCGCCGGTCGCCGCCACGCAGCGCAGCCGGTCGTGGGCCTCGAGCAGCACCGAGATGGTGGCCGGGGTGTGGCGCGACAGCGCGGCGACCGTCCGCCGACAGGCCTCCGGCGCGGTCGACGCCATCGACAGGCGGACGGTGACGTCACGGATGACTCGCTGATGATCCACTCGCACGTCGTTCCAGGTAGGGGAGGGTCTGCGCGATCAAGCGTACCCACGCTGAGGGAACCCCCCGGGCTTCGTACACATGTGCTATCCACAGGCTGTGGACGCAGCCTGTGGGAAGAGGCGGCGGGCGATAGCGTGGAACTCCCGTCGCCGAGGAGGCGAGCACTCATGCTCATCGCCCAGCTCAGTGATCCGCACGTGACCACCGGCCTGCTCGCCGCCGAGCCCGCCGCCGGGCTGCACCGGGCGCTCGGCCGGGTGCTGGCCCTGCGCCCGCGACCCGACTGCGTGGTCATCACCGGCGACCTGGTCGACCACGGCCGACCCGACGAGTACGCCGCGCTGCGCGACCTGATCGGCCGGTTCCCGCTTCCGGTGTACCTGGCCGCCGGCAACCACGACGACCGGGAGTCGCTGCTCGACGCGTTCGGCGGCACGCCCTGGCTCGGCGGCGGGTTCTCCGCCTACTACCACGTCGACCACGAGGCGGCGACAGTCGTCGTGCTCGACTCGCTCACCCCCGGCAGCGGCGGCGGCAACCTGGGCGAGGAGCAGCTCGGCTGGCTCGACGGCGTGCTCTCCGGTAGGCCCGACGTGCCCGCCGCGATCTTCCTGCACCACCCGCCGGTCGCGGTCGGCATCCCGGCGGCGGACACCATCCGGCTCGCCGACGGGCCCGCGCTGGCCGAGGTGGTCGGCCGGCACCGGCACGTCGTGCGGGTCGCCGCCGGGCACCTGCACCGCACGGTCACCGTGGGGTACGCGGGCACGGTGCTCACCGTGGCGCCCAGCACCTGGAAGCAGAGCACCCTCACGATGGCCACGGACGAGGTGATCGGCTGGGTCGCCGAACCGACCGCCTTCCTGCTGCACCGCATCGAGCCCGACGGCTGCGTGACCCATGTCGTGCAGGTCAGCCACTCGGCCGGCCAGACCTGCGGCTTCTGATCGCAGCGCCCATGCCCGGCACCGTCTGGTACGTCGCGTACGGCTCGAACATGCACGCCGCCCGGCTGGCCTGGTACATCGTCGGCGGCTGCCCGCCCGGCGGCCGGCGGACGTACCCGGGTTGCCGCGACCCTCGCCCACCGAGCCGGTCGGCGCCGGTGTGGCTGCCCGGCGGGATCTACTTCGCCGGCGAGTCCGGCGCGTGGACCGGCGGGATGGCGTTCTATGACCCGCAGCTGCCGGGCGAGGCCGCCGCACGGGCCTACCTGGTCACCATCGAGCAGTTCACCGACATCGCCGCTCAGGAGATGTACCGCCCGACCGGCGACACCGCCGACCTCGTCCCGGCGGCCGGCGCGGCAGTCGACACCGCCGTCGCCGAGGGGCGGGCGACGCTCGGCCCCGGCCGCTACGAGACCCTGATCTGCCCCGGCCTGCGCGCCGGCGTCCCGCTGCTCACCTTCACCGCCCCCGAGCCGGCGTCGGCCGTGCGGTGCCGGCCACCGGCACCGGCCTACCTGCGCATGATCGCCCGAGGGCTGCACGAGTCACACGGCTGGGCCGCCGAGCGGATCGCCGACTACCTGGCACAGCGCCCCGGAGTCGCGGACGGCTGGCCCCTCGACGCGGTGACGACTCTGGTCCGCGACGCGCTCACCACCGGCTGACCGGCCAAGCCCGGCTTCCGCCCGGATCGGCGGCGATGATCCACCGGCCGGATCGACCGACGAGATCATCGGACCGGATGGACGGGCCGGTGAGAGTCCGGACGCGTCCGAAGGTCGACCGGTCCGAACTGCCGGGCAGCGTCGCCGCGCACCGACCGGCGCACCACGCTCCACCGCCCGGATCGAGTTGGCGACGCGTCCTCCTCGCTGGCCACGCCCGCCCCGTCCCGCCGCTAGCGTCAGCGCTCCACGTCACACGTGGAACGACCGCGTCGGCGTTCGTCGGCCGGCGCACGGAGTGAGGAGACGGAATGACGAAGAAGATGATCGGTCTCGCGCTCGCGCTCGCCGGGACGCTCGCTGCCACGCTGGCCACCGCCGGACCGGCGCAGGCCGCGACTCCGTCGGTGCAGATCACCAAGGTCTACTACAACTCGCCCGGCAGCGACAACCGCTCGAATTCCAGCCTGAACGCGGAGTACGTCCGCCTCACCAACCGGCGGTCGAGCACCATCAACCTGAAGTCCTGGACGCTGCGGGACAAGGCGCGCCATGTCTACACCTTCAGTGGCGACGTCCGCCTCGCCGCCGGAGCGAGTGTCTACATCCACACTGGAAAGGGCAAGAACACGTCGACCCACCGCTACTGGGGGTCCGGCGCGTACATCTGGAACAACACCGGCGACAGCGCGTACCTGCGCGACTCGGCCGGGAAGCAGATCGACTCCTGCTCCTGGGGCAGCAAGGGCAGTTACACCTCCTGCTGAGCAAGCGGACGCCGCCGGTCGACCGCCGGCGGCGTTCGCCGCGGACGTCGATCGACGAGATGTGGTCGGTGACCGATGGTAAACCAATCGGTGTATTCGCAGCTCTGCTGTGCTGCTCGGCTCGACCTGTGAGCGTCCGGATGAGAGGCTGGCCGGGCGGGCGACGCCCCAACCGCCCGCAAGCGTGATCGATCCTTCCGACGGCGTCGACGGCGGCCGCTCGACCCACAGGCCGGCCACCGCACGCGCCGATTCTCACGAGGAGTTCCATGTCCATACCCGGGATGCGTCGGGCCGCTGTCGGCCTGACCGCGCTCGCGGTGGCAGCGCTCGGCGCGGTCGCCACCACCCCCGAGCAGGCCGACGCGCGACCGAAGCCGGTCGACGTCACCCTGCTGGCGCTCAACGACTTCCACGGCAACCTCGAACCCCCGAGCGGCTCCAGCGGCACCATCGCCGGGCAGACCGCCGGAGGCGTCGAATACCTCGCGACCCACCTGGCCGAGCTGCGCGCCGCCGCCAAGAAGAAGAACACCATCACCGTCGCCGCCGGTGACCTGATCGGCGCGTCCCCCCTGCTCTCCGCCGCGTTCCACGACGAACCGACCATCGAGGCGCTGAGCATGGCCGGGCTGGACTACGCCAGCGTCGGCAACCACGAGTTCGACGAGGGCGCCGCCGAGCTGCTGCGGATCCAGAACGGCGGCTGCCACCCGGTCGACGGCTGCGCCGACGGCACCCCGTACCGGGGCGCCGGCTTCCAGTACCTGTCCGCCAACGCCTTCAAGACCGCCACCGGCAAGCCGCTCATGGCGCCGTACGCGATCCACAAGGTGCAGGGCGTCAAGGTCGGCTTCATCGGGATGACCCTGGAGGGCACCCCGCAGATCGTCAGCCAGCAGGGCGTCGCGGGCCTCACCTTCGCCGACGAGGCGGAGACCGCCAACCGGTACGCCCGCGAGCTGCGCCGCAAGGGCGTGGAGACGATCGTCGTGCTGCTGCACGAGGGTGGCGCCCAGGCGGCGACCGGTGGCATCAACGACTGCGTCGGCATGACCGGGCCCATCGTGGACATCGCCAACCGGATGGACCCGTCGATCGACGTGGTCGTCAGCGGCCACACCCACCAGGCGTACAACTGCAACATCAACGGCAAGCTGGTCACCAGCGCCAGCTCGTTCGGCCGCCTGGTCACCGACATCGACCTGAAGATCGACCGCCGCTCCGGGGACGTGCTCTCGGCCTCCGCGAACAACGTCGTGGTCACCCGCGACGTCGCCAAGGATCCGAAGCAGACCGCCCTGATCGACAAGTACAAGACGGTGCTCGGCCCGGTCGCCGGCCGCCAGGTCGGCGAGACCACCACCGCGATCACCAAGACCCAGGAAACCCTCTTCGGTACGACCCTGGGCGAGTCGCCACTGGGCAACCTGATCGCCGACGCGCAGCTCGCCGCCACCGATGACGAGCAGAATGCGGTCGCCGCCTTCATGAACCCGGGTGGGGTCCGGGCCGACCTCAACGCCGGCCCGGTCACCTACGAGGAGGCGTTCACGGTACAGCCGTTCGCCAACAACCTGGTGACGCTCGACCTGACCGGTGCGCAGCTCTACTGCGTACTGGAACAGCAGTTCGTCACCGGCCGGACGCTGTACCCGTCGTCGACCGTCGGCTATGTGGTCGACCCGGCCGGCACCACCGGCACCGTCGCCGACCCGTGCGCCGGCACCCGCGTGGTCCGGGGCAGCCTCACCATCGGCGGCACCGCCGTCGACACCGCCGCCACCTACCGGGTGACGGTGAACAACTTCCTGGCCGGCGGGGGCGACGGCTTCAGCGCCCTCACCGCCGGAACCAACCAGGTCACCGGCCAGATCGACCTGGACGCGTTCGTGGCGTACCTGACCGCGAAGTCGCCGGTCTCCGCCCCGACGCTCGACCGCATCCGCACCACCGCCGAGGTCCCCGCCGCCTGACGGCGTACCCCGCAACGATCGGGCCCCGGAGCACCCGCTCCGGGGCCCGACCCGTCCCCGGGCACCGGCCGCTGCTGCAAGGGACGCGGGACGCGGGACGGGTCGTCAGACGGGGGTGGGTGCCGGGGCGGGAGTGGTGATCGTCGGGCGGCCGTCCTGGTCGACGGTGAGCAGTCGGCGCAGCGAGAGCGCGATGAGCGAGGCGATCAGGCAGCCGCCGACCACCACCGCGACCCAGACCATGCCGTTGGCCGCGCCGATGAGTGGGCCGGCGGTCACCGGGCCGATCACACCGCTGATCCCGAAGATCATCGAACTCATGGCGTTGTACCGGCCGCGCAGCTCGTCGGTGGCGAGCGCGTTGGTCAGCGCCGGCATCACCGGCGACAGCAGCGTCTCGCCGAGGCCGAAGATCGCCGAGCAGGCCACCACGCACAGGGCAGCCACCAGGGCGTTGCCGGTGCTGATCACACCGGCGACGCCGAGGACCAGCCAGGCGACGGCGAACACCGCCCCGACCACGGCGAGCGCGCCGGTGCGGCTGCGCCCCTCGATCCGGCGGATCACCAGCAGTTGGGCGAGCACGATCATCACGGTGTTGGCCGCGAGCGCCCAAGCCACCACCCGGGGGTTCACCTCGGCGACGCGCACGGCGTACGCGGCGAAGCCGACCTCGACCTGGGCGTACCCGCAGGTGGTGAGGACCAGACCGAAGATCACGAGCCGGCGGAACGGGCGGTCCCGGAGCACGGTCAGGTAGCCGCCGCTCGACGGCCCGTCGCCAGCGGAGCGGTGGCCGAGTCGGTGGCCGACGCCGGGCAGGGTCAACAGGATCAGGGCCGGCATCAGGTAGCTGACCGCATCCAGCAGGTAGATCGTCTGGAAGGTGCCGGGCCGCGCCGTGTCGACGATCGCGCCGGACGTCATGCCGCCGATGCCGATGCCGAGGTTGAGCAGCGCGAAGTTCAGTCCGAAGACCCGTTGCCGCTCACCGTCGTCGGTGAGCGAGGCGAGGATGGTGTTCTGCCCGGACCAGATCGCCGAGCTGCCGACAGCGATCACGGTCATCACGAGCAGGGCCGAGCCGGTCGAGTGGACCAGCGCCAGCGAACCGGTGCCGATCGCCTCGATCACGAAGCACGGCACCACCACCCGGCGCGCGCCGAATCGGTCGATAAGCGTCCCGCCCAGCGGCGACAACGCCAGGGTGACGACGCCGTACCAGCCGATCACCAGACCGGCGCGGGTGTCGGTGAGCCCGCGCACGTCGGTGAGGTAGATGAACAGGAACGGCAGGGTCAGGCCCCGCCCGATCGCCGACAGCAGGGTGCCGAGGAGCATCCGGCGGGCTTCCGGACGACGGGGCAGGGATCGACGCAGCATGTCCGGCATTCTGTTCGGTGGGTGTGACGCCCCGCGAACCGTTTTGCAGCGGCGACGCTGTTCCCGGGCCGCCGGGTGACCAACCCCACGGTGATCGTCGGTGTCCGCCGGGTCTGCGATGCTGGCCCGATGACCGGCACCTGGCGACACCTGCCCGCTACCGCCCGCGCCATCGCGGTGACCGCCACAGCGGCCGTCGCCGCCGCCCAGGCGCGCGACAACCAGGCGTACGACGAGGCGGTCGCCGATCTCGCGGCCGACGACCGGTCCGGTCTGGTGCTCGGAACGGTGGTTCGGCTCCTGCTGGAGGAGAGCCACCCGGAAGGGCTGGCCGGCGACGACATCCGCCAGGTGCTGACCCGCTGCGTGCAGAACGCGATGCGGTGGCGGTCGGACGTCGATCCGCACGTGGTGCTCGTCCTGCTCGCCGGAGCGCTCGGGGTGTACGACCCCGACGGCGACGAGTCGCCGCCGGACGCGTCCGCCCTGGCCCGGCATGCCCCGCTACTCGTGGCCGACCTGTTGGCGGTGACGGGCGTGCCGTTGGACGACTACCTGGCCGCCGCGTTCACCGAGATCGAGCGCACCGAACGGCAGGACTGATCCGCGGGGGCGGCCACACCGGTGGCCACCCCCGCGGGGTACGTCAGGAGGCGGAGGCCGCCACGTCGAAGTAGTACCAGTTCGGGTAGTCACTGAGCGTGCCGTCGGCGCGGACGGCGTAGACGGTCAGGTCCATGAACCCGCTGGCGGTCGGCGTCCAGGTGATCGTGGCCCGGCCGTTCGCGTCGGCCGCCACCTCGATCGCCTCGGCATTGTTGAAGCTGTACCGGTAGGCCGCGGTGTCCGTCCAGCCCGGCGGCGGGGAGAAGGTGAAGGTGCCCTCGACCCCCACCCCGCCGACCGGCGAACCGTCCGGCGAGTAGTAGACGTCGGACTTCACCCCGGGGCCGGGGTCGAAGTACGTGGACCAGTTGCTCTCCGGTGAGACGAACCCGTTGTCGCTGAGGCTGCGGACCGTGATGTTGTGCCCGTCCACCCTGTTGGCGACGAAGCTGAAGTAGCCCGTGCCGTCCTCTTGGGCCGGCCGCTTCTCCGGGTCCCCGCCGTCCAGGGTGATCTCGTACTCACGGACGCCGGTGACACCGGGTGCCGGTACGAACTTCAGCACCACCTCCTGCCCCCACTCGGGCTGACCACTCTCCACCTGGATCTCAGGTGCGGTCCACGGCACGAAGGTGCGGTACTCGACGGTCTGCGAGACGTTGCCGGCGAGGTCGATGGAACGGACGGTCAATGTCTGTGGCCCGAAGCCGATCGGGTTGACCGTCACGGTCGCGGACCCACCGGCGGTGTTCGCCTTGACCGCCCCCGAGCTGCTGAACGGATCGAAGCAGACCAGTTGACCGTATTCACCGCTGGCCGAGCAGGTGTTGACACCCAGGCCGCGCCAGGAGTACCGGAAGCCGGCCACGTCCTTGTTGCCGTTGCCGGAGAAGGTGAAGACGGCCGGCACGCCGGCCGGCGCATGCTCTCCGGTGCCGTCCGCTGGGTAGTTGGACGAGGTGACGGTCGGCACGCCGGGCGCGGTGCGGTCGTAGGTGAAGAAGCACTTCTTCGACCACGCCGAGGTGTCGGCGCCGTCGGTCACCCGGGCCTGCCAAGCGTACGACTCGCCGTCGGTGAGGGTGCCCTCGGGCAGGTTGACCGTGTTGGCCCGACCGGAGATGCCGTGCTCGCCGATGAACGTCTGGCGAGCGTCCGGCGTGGCCTTGGGCCAGATGGCGACCTCGGTCTTGACGGCGCGCTCGTCGTCCCCGTCGGCGTCGGAACCGACGGCCTGTAGCACCGTGGCGAACCCGCTGATGCGCGGATACGGCTTCAGTTGCGTGCAGGCAAGACCACCGTTGTAGAGGTGGGCGCTGTCGATCTGTGGCACGGAGTTGAACTGGGTGGTCAACTTGACGCCGCGGTACGGGTGCAGCCCTCGGCCGTAGGAGGCGTCACTCTCGAACTGCTCCGGCACCCGGATCTCGAAGGTGATGTGACGCTGCCGGTGCGCCACCGCATCCTGCACCGCCGCGCCGACGTCGAAGGTGATGGAGGCCCCAGGGCAGAACTGTACCGGGGTGAGGACCTCGCCGAGCTTGGTGAGCGGTTCGGGTGCCCGGTTCCAGGTCGGCGTCGCGGTGACCGGCTTCGTCCGCCAGATTTCGACGGCCCGTTTGCTGCAGTCGGCGGCGCTGCGCTCGTCGAGGAACACATTCGCGCCGTAGATCTTCTTGCCCTCGTAGGCGGAGAGGTCGTACGTGGCGTACACCCGGGAGGTGTGGCTCTTGCCCGCGTCGTCCTGCCAGGTGCCGAGCGGAATGTTGGTCTCGCTGTCGATGGGGTATGCCTTCTTCGGCGTCGCCGAGTCGGTCCAGCCGACCTGCACGGCCGGCGGGCCGTCGTAGTGCGGTGCCGCGACGGCGGCGCTCGCGGTGGAGATGAGACTGAGCCCGCTGACGCCCATCGCCAGCGCGAGTGTGCCGACGACGGCACGGCGCGGCCTTGATCTGATCACAGTGGAATGTTCCTCCCCGTGTGCCATCCGCTCCGCTGAACGGATGATCAAGCGCATCAAACCCTGGGAGGTTGACGGGCGGCAACCCCCGTTCGGGCGGCCGGGGAGCCGCCCGAACGGATTGATGATCTTTCAATGGCGTACGCCGCGGAATGTGCAGAGGGCACATCCGTCGAGCGGATGTGCCCTCTTACCTCTGGTCGGGGTGGCCGGATTCGAACCGACGACCTCTTCGTCCCGAACGAAGCGCGCTACCAAGCTGCGCCACACCCCGAGGCGTGCCGACAAATAGTAGCCCACCCGCTCCGATGGTCAAACTCGGTACCCCCGCCGCCCGACCCGGCCGAATCGCGCTCGGAGCCGCCAAGATCCGCACAACTTCCCCGATGTTGCTGCCTCCCGGCACGGCGAGGCAGCAACATCCCCGATACTGCGCGGATCTTGGGGCGAGGCGGGGGCGACGGCAGGGCGGGCGGGAAGGGCGGCCGGGAGGGCGGGGCACGACAGGTCAGCGGGGGATGAGGGTCAGGATGCTCGCCTCCGGAGGGCAGGCGAAGCGGATCGGTGCGGTCGGGTGGGTGCCGAGGCCGGCGGAGACGTGCAGCCAGGAGTCCGACCCCGGCCACCGGTGCAGCCCACGTGCCATCGAGCGGGGCAGGCCGCAGTTGGTCACCAGCGCGCCGTACCCCGGGACGCAGACCTGCCCGCCGTGGGTGTGGCCGGCCAGCAGCAGGCCGAAGCCGTCGGCGGCCATCTGGTCGAGCACCCGCGGCTCGGGGGAGTGTGTCAGCGCGATGGACAGGTCGGCCGAGGACGAGACGGCGCCGGCCACCGCCGGGTAGTCGTCCCGGTCGATGTGGGGGTCGTCCACGCCGACCAGGTCGAGCTGCCGGCCACCGGCCTTGAGGGTGGTCCGGGCGTTGTTGAGGTCCGCCCAGCCGGCGCCGGTGAACACCTGACGCAACTCCTCGTAGGGCAGGTCGACGCCCTCGGTGTACTCCCGGTCGGGCAGGAAGTAGGTGAACGGGTTCTTCAGCACCGGCCCGGTGTAGTCGTTGGAGCCGAACACGAACGCGCCCGGGTAGTCGAGCAGCGGTTGCAGCGCCCGCAGCACGCCCGGCACCGCGCCCGGGTGCGCCATGTTGTCGCCGGTCACCACGACCAGGTCCGGGTCGAGGGCGGCCAGCGACGCCACCCAGCGCTGCTTGCGCGCCTGGTCGGGCATCATGTGCAGGTCCGACAGGTGCAGCACGCGCAGCGGCTCCGCGTCGGACGGCAGCACCGGCACGTCGTACCGCCGGAGGGTGAACATGTTGCGCTCGACGAGCGACGCGTACGCGAGTGTGGTCGCGCCGACCGCGGCGGTTCCGGCGGCGAGGCGGAATAGTGTGCGCTTTCGCATGGCGTTCAGGGTAGTTTGACCGTCCATGAGCACGCTGAAGGACCGCCTCACCGCCGACATGCGTTCCGCCCTCAAGGCGCGCGACGAGTTGACCACCTCCACGCTGCGGATGGCCCTGGCCGCCGTCGGCACCGCCGAGGTGGCCGGCAAGGCCAAGCGCGAGCTCACCGACGACGAGGTGCTCGCGGTGTTGACCAAGGAGGCCAAGAAGCGCCGGGAGGCGGCCACCGCCTTCGCCGACGCGGGCCGCACCGAGCAGGCCGCGAAGGAGACCGCCGAGGGTGAGGTGCTGGACCGCTACCTGCCCAGGCAGCTCTCCGACGCCGAGCTGACGGAGTTGGTCGCGGGGGCGCTCGCCGCGGGCGGCTTCACCGGCAAGGCCCAGATGGGCCCGGCCATGAAGGCGGCCCAGGCCGCGGTGGCCGGCCAGGCCGAGGGCGGTCGGGTCGCCGCCGAGGTACGCCGACAGCTCGGCCTCTGATCTGCCGGTTCGGACCGACGAAAACGGGCGGGCACCCGCAGTGGGTGCCCGCCCGTTCGTGTGTCCTGCTCGTCGGCTCAGCCGTTCGGGCGGCCGCCGGGTCGACCGGGCGTGCCACCGGGAGGTGCCGGCTTGTTGCCGTCCGGCGGGGTGCCGCCACCGCTGCTGATCTGGATGGTGACGGGGCCGCCCTTGATGGTGCGCCCGTCCGGGTTGGTGCCGGCGGCGGTGCCCGCCGGGCAGGGGGACGCGACCTTCGCCTCGGAGACGATCGGCTCGAAGCCCGCGCCCTTGATCCGGGACTTGGCGGTCTCCACCGGCTGGCACTTCACGTCCGGGATGCTGCGCTGGTCACCCTCGGAGATCTTCTGGCCCGGGGGCTCGAAGTTGATCCGCGGCTTGCCCTTCATGGCGTCCCGCAGCGTCTCGTACACCGGCGGGTTGATGCCGTCCTTCTCGGCGTGCTTCATCTTGACGTTGGTCTGCGGCCAGTCCGGGTCGGCCATGATGCCGGCCACCGCGTACTGCTTGGTCATCGCGACCAGCGCGGCGGTCTTCTCGGAGTCGGTGGTGCCGGACTTGCCGGCCACCGGCGCGTCGACGATGCCCTTCACGACCGCGGCGGTGCGGCTGCTGCCGCACTTGCTGGTCTTGGAGTTGTCGCCGACCGGGCAGCGGGCGGCGTCCACGGCGGCGCGGGCCACGTCGGTGCTGAACCGCTTCTCGCAGCGCGGGTTGGCGATGTCGAGCTTCTTGCCCTCCGGGTCGCGGATCTCCTGCACCGGGATCGGCTCGCAGTACTTGCCGTCCGCCGCGAGGGTCGCGTAGGCGTTGGCCAGGTCCAGCGGCGTGGTGGAGGAGACGCCCAGGGTGAAGGCGCCCCACTGGTGGGCCGAGTCCTTGGTGGCGGCGAACTTGGCGTCGTTGCTGGCCCGGAACTGGATGCCGGCCCGCTTGGCGACGTCGACCACGTTCTCGGCGCCGACCTGCTGCTGCAGCGGCACGAAGTAGGTGTTGATCGACTGGGCGAAGGCGCTCCACATGTTCTGCACGCCGCCGGCCTTCTTGCCGGAGTTGGTCGGGCAGTAGAAGTGGGTGCCGGGGCAGGCCGCCGGGCTGCTGCTGTCGATGATGTATTCCGACTTGAACTGCTGCGGCGCGTTGAACGAATAACTGAGCGGGATGCCCTTCTCCAGCGCGGCGACGATGGTGAAGATCTTGAACGTCGAGCCGGCCTGGTAGCCGGCGATGCCGTCGCCGCCGGTGAGCAGCGGGTTGACCGTCGCCGGGTAGTTGCCCTTGATGCCGCGCCTGCTCTTCGCCGGGTCGCTGGAGATCTTGTTCTTCGGGTTCTTCGGATCGTCCAGCTTGAACTGCCGGTTGACCGCGAGCGCCCGCACCCGCCCGGTGCCCGGCTCCACCACGGCGACCATGGCGGCTTCCTTGCTGGTCTCCTTCTTGGCCCGGCGAACCGCCGCGTCCGCGCCCTTCTGTGCCTGGACGTCGATCGAGGTCACGACGGTGTAGCCGCCGCTCTTCAGGCGCCGCTCACGGTCGTACGAGGTCGAACCGAACGTCTCCTGCTGCATCCACCAGCGGTAGAAGTAGTCGCAGAAGAAGCCCCAGCTGTTGACGTTTGTGGCGACGCAGCCGTTCGGGGTGCGCTTGTCCTGCACCTTCAGCTTGACCGCCTTGGCGGCGTCGGCCTCCTGCTGGGTGATGGCCTTGGTGTCGACCATGTTCTGGATGACGTAGTTACGCCGGTCCAGCGCGAGGGGGTAGCCGCTCTTGGTGGTCGGGTCGTTGGTCGTCGGGGCCTTCACCATGCCGGCCAGCAGCGCGGCTTCCTCGATCTTCAGCTTGCTCGGCGGCTTGCCGAAGTAGACCTGGCTGGCGGCGTAGATGCCGTACGCGCCGTTGCCGAACGAGGCGAGGTTGAGGTAGCGGGTCAGGATCTCGTCCTTGGAGAACTCCTTGTCGACCTGCAGGGCCAGCCGCATCTCGCGGAGCTTGCGGGCGCTGGTGTCCTCGGTCGCGGCGACCACGTCGGCCGGATGCGTGGCCGAGTAGGCGATGGCCAGCCGGACGTACTGCATGGTCAGCGTCGACGCGCCCTGACGCCCGGCGCCGTCGCTCTGGTTGTTGACGAACGCGCGGGCGACACCGTTGATGTCGACGCCGTTGTGCTTGTAGAAGTCGTGGTCCTCGGCCGCGATGATGGCCTTGACCATGTACGGCGAGATGTCGGCGAGCTTCACGTCGCGGCGGTTCTCGTCGTACATCGTCGCCAGCGGCGTCTTGCCGTCCGACGCGAGCAGGTAGCTGATCTGTGGCGCGCGGGCCACCGTCAGCTCCGTCGGCAGGTTGCCGAATGTCTCTGCGCCGGCCTTGGCGGCCAGGCCGGACATCGCCACCGCGGGGAAGGCCGCCGCAGCGACCACCACGCCAGCCAACAGGCCACATATGAGCAGCGATGCGGCGTTGGTCAGCACATTGTGGTCACGTTTCCGCATCCAGGTCACCTCGGCATGGTACGCGAGTAGGGAACGAGGGGCGCTGGGGCGTTGTTTCCCCATTTCCTGCGTGCGCTGCCCTCGTTGTGCTAAACGCATGACCCCCCGTACGAGGTTGCGTGTGACCTGGCGCGAGTCTCCACCGTTCGGCGGAGGCTCCGCAGCGTTTTCGCCGACCTCGGCGGGGTAACCGGCGGTCGAGAGCCCGGGAAGCCGGGAGTGTCCGGAATGATGGATTTCGCCGACAACGTTGCGTAATCAGCCGACTACAGAGCATGATGATGGCGGCGACAGCGCCACATGTCGTCCGCACCGCCTTGGGGAAGGCGGCCGGGCGACCGGGGGGAAATTGCCGGCTGCCGTGCAACGAGGTCGGTAGGTACTGCAAGGGGGGACGTGTACACATGGGCATGATCACTGACTGGCCGTCGCTGGCGGCGTGTCAGAACGGGGACCCGGACGCGTTGTTCGTACAGGGCGCCGAACAGAACGTGGCGAAGCGGATCTGCCGGAGCTGCCCAGTTCGGTACGAGTGCCTGGCCGACGCGCTGGACAACCGGATCGAGTTCGGTGTGTGGGGCGGTATGACCGAACGCGAACGCCGGGCGTTGCTGCGTCGGCACCCACAGGTGACGAGCTGGCGCAAGATGTTCGAGGCAGCGATGAAGAAGAACAGCAAGGACAAGGCTGGCAAGGACAAGATCCTCGTCAGCGCGGCCACCTGACGCCGGTCACGACCGGCCGATCGCCGCGCCGATCGTCCGCAGCCCGTCGACGTCGTGCACGTCGGCGGGCTGCGCCGTCACCGACACCGCCGGCACCGCCGGGAACGCCTCGGTGAACCGCGCGGCCACCTGCTGCTCGCGTACCGCCTGACGGGCCAGCGCGGCGTGCGCCCGCAGCACGTCGGCGGTGGCCTCGTGCCCACCCAGCTCGGCCAGCCGCTCCGCGGCGGCCCCACTCTGCTCGGCGTCCAGCTCCGGGACCACCGGTCGGTGCACCCGGTTGAGCACCAGGCCGGCCAGCGGCATCTTCTCCTCCCGCAGCCGGCCCGCGAAGTAGGCGGCCTCCCGGACCGCGTCCGGCTCCGGCGCCGCGACCAGCACGAAGGCCGTCTCCCGCGCCTGCAGGATGCGGTACGTCTGCTCGGCCCGCTGCCGAAAGCCCCCGAACATCGAGTCGAGCGCGGCCACGAAGCCGGACAGATCGGTGAGCAACTGCGCGCCGAGCACCTTCTGCACCACCTTCGAGAACATCCCGAACGAGGCCGTGACCAGGCTGAACATGCTCCGTCCGCCGCTGCGCGCCGGTGCCAGCAGCAGACGCAGCATCCGGCCGTCGAGGAAGCGGGACAGCCGGGCCGGCGCGTCCAGGAAATCCAGCGCCGAGCGGGACGGCGGAGTGTCCACCACGATCAGGTCCCACTCGCCCCGGGCATGCAGCTGGCCCAGCTTCTCCATCGCCATGTATTCCTGCGTGCCGGCGAACGTCGAGCTCATCGCCTGGTAGAACGGGTTCGCGAAGATCTCCGCGGCCTTCGCCGGGTCGGTGTGCTGGAGCACCACGTCGTCGAAGGTGCGCTTCATGTCCAGCATCATGGCGTGCAGCTCACCGCCGCTGGCCTCGACGTCGATGCCCTTGACCTGACGGGGTGTGTTGTCCAGCTCGGTCAGGCCCAGTGACTGAGCCAGCCGGCGGGCCGGGTCGATGGTGAGCACCACCGTGCGCCGGCCATGGTGCTCGGCGGCCCGCAGCGCCAGCGCCGCGGCCGTGGTCGTCTTACCCACCCCGCCGGCACCGCAGCACACGACGATCCGCACGCCCGGGTCGGCGAGGATCTGGTCGACGTCCAGCTGCGGCGCCGCGTCTTCGGAAGGCACCAATCGAGCGTATCGGGCCGCGTCGGTCCATGCGCCCGTGCCGAGCTCAGGTGTGAGTCAATCGGCGCTGACGAGGGCGCGGGCCAGTGCCGTGAGGGCCGCCCGGTCCACCCCGTCGGGCAGCAACGGCAGCTCGATCATCGGCAGCCCCAACTCCACCAGGTCGGCGCGGAGCGAATCCTCCAGTTCGCGCCGGATGAGCTGGTCTCGCGCCTCGTCGTGCAACCCGGCCACGATGTCCTGATCGGCCGGCAGCCCGGCGGCGACCAGGCCGCGCCGGAGTTCCGCGGCGGTGACCGCCGGACCGGCCGGCAGCGGAGGTCGGGCGCCGTTGACGATCACCTTCCCGATGCCGAAGCCGAGCGAGGTCAGGTCGGCGATGGCGTCCACCGTCTCCTGCACCGGCATCTCCTCCAGCAGCGTGACCACGTGGACGGCGGTCATCGGGGAGCGCAACAGCGCGGACACCCCCTCGCTCTGGGTCTTGATCGGGCCGACCTTGGCGAGCCGCGCCGTCTCGGCCGTGACGTTGAGGAAGCGGCCGATCCGACCGGTGGGCGGCGCGTCCAGCACCACCGCGTCGTACGCGCGCCGCTGCCCCGACGTCCGGGTGGTGGCCTCCTTCACCTTGCCGGTGAGCAGCACGTCACGCAGACCCGGGGCGATGGTCGTGGCGAAGTCGATGGCGCCGAGCTTGCGCAGGGCCCGGCCCGCCGCGCCCAGCTTGTAGAACATGTCGAGGTACTCGAGCAACGCCTCCTCGGCGTCCACCGCGAGCGCGCGCACCTCACCGCCGTCCGGCGTGTCGGCGAGGTGCCGCTCCTCGTACGGCAGCGGTTCGATGCCGAAGAGCTGGGCGATGCCCTGCCGGCCCTCCACCTCCACCAGCAGGGTGCGCCGGCCACCGGCGGCCAGCGCCAGGGCCAGCGCCGCCGCCACGCTGGTCTTGCCGGTGCCGCCCTTGCCGGTCACCACGTGAAGGCGGGCCGACCATCCGGTACCGGCCGGGTCGGACGGCCGCTCAGCTGCACGCACCCGTCGAGCCTATCCAGGCTTGCCGGTCAGGCGACCTCGCAGACCCACCAACCCGTCTTCTGCACCACAGTGAAGCGCAGGTCCTGGTCGGCCACCTTCTCGTCGGCGGTGGTCATGGTGATGCGCGTGGAGACGGTGGCCCGGTCGCCGGTCTGGTTGTCGACCTTCGGGGTGGTCCACTTGAACCGGGGGTTCTGGTACTCGGACGCGTACTTCTGCACCTCGGCCACCTTCGCCGCGATCTTCTTGTCGTCCCGAGAGGCGGCGCAGACGTGACTGGCGGCCTTGGTCGCGTCCCGGTCCTTGTAGACGGCGGTGAGGAACTCGTCGACGGCGACCGCCGGCTCCTTCGCGCCCTCGCCGGATTCGGCGTTGCGCAGGGTCAGGAACGCCACGACGCCGCCGCCCACGCAGAGCACCATGATCACGACCAGCGCGATGGCGGCGATCAGCAGGCCGCGCTTCTTCTTCGGCTCGACGGTGCCCTGGTACGGCGGGTAGCCGGGCGGGGGTGGTGGGATCGCACCCGGGGCCCCGGGGGACTGCGGCGTGCCGGCCGGGTCGTCGGTCTGCGGGACGCCAGCGGGCGGGCCGGGCTGGGTCGGCACGCCCGGCTGCGCGGGGAGCGCCCCCGGCGCGGGCTGTCCGGGATGAGCGGGCTGCCCGGGAAGGGCGAGCTGGCCTGGCTGGGCGGACGGGCCCGCAGCGGCGAACGGGCCCGCAGGTGCGGCCGGGCCGGGAAGTGCGGGCTGGGCGGCCGGGCCGGGTTGGGTGGCGGTCGGCGAGCCGGGACGCTCCTGGACGGTCGCCCCGTCGGACTCCCTCAAGGGGGCGGTCGGGTCGGGTTGCCCGGAGATCGGCTGGCCGGAGGGCGCCGGATCGGACTGGCCGGAGGCCGTCGGGCCGGGCTGTCCGGGGATGGTCGGCGTCTCGGGCTGACCGGCGGAATCCGGGGGCGCCGACGGAAGAGCGCGCGGGCCGGCCTGGTCGCCGCTGGGCGGTTGGGTCATCTCGTTCCCCCGGGGGTGCGGCGCCCGGCCGCCACCCCTGGCGCCGAGCGAGATCGAGCGGGCGGCCGGGCGCTGTGCGACCGTCCGACCGGAAGGGTAGCGGCCAGCCGCCGGTTCGGTGTCGCCCCTACCGCGCGGTGCTTGGCATCGCGCGCACGTCCAGACCGTGAGATCACTCGCAGTCGGGATTCCTGCCCGACATCTGTCGCATATGTGACTGCCGGTGACTGATCGTGCGCGTCCTGTTGGCGGGACTGTCGCCGTGGACCTACCTTCGTCCGGTGCGGGGGCCGGAACGGATGAATGGTCCGGGCCGGAAGCGTGGTCCGAGAGGTACGACCGGAGGCAGTTCATGCGCGATGCGGACAACATCCCTCGCACCCAGTTCCCGACGAACGAGCGGCAACGCCGGCCCGGGTCCGTGGGAGAGGTGGCCGGCGGGCCGTTCGGCAGCCTGCCCATCAACGAGCGGTCGTACCGTCGGGTTCCGGAGCCCCCGGAGGTGATCCGGGGGTCGAGCCGGCCCGGCGAGCGGCTGCGGGACGACGACGAGCCCGGGTTCGTCATCCACCTGCCGATCCGGGTGCCCGACCTGGCCTCGGCGACCCTGCTGGCCGGTCGAGTCGCCGAGTCGCTGGGCTTCCTACCGGAGCTGGACGCCGGCGAGACCACCGTGTCCAACGCCGACGACCAGAACAACCGCCACCGGGTCTTCTGCGACCTGCTGCTGCCCGACCGGTCGCGCTGCCCCCAGGGGTACGAGCACCAGGGGCCCTGTGGAGAGCTGCCGGCCACGCCGGAGCAGCGTCCCGCGCCTCGTCCGGCCAGCGGACCGTAGGCTGTGCCCGACGAAGTCCGCACCACGAGGGAGCCCTCCAGCGATGCAGAAGTGGGAATACTCCACGGTCCCTCTGCTGGTCCACGCGACCAAGCAGATCCTCGACAACTGGGGTGAGGACGGGTGGGAACTCGTCGCCGTGGTCCCCGGCCCCAACCCCGACCAGCTGGTGGCGTACCTGAAGCGGCCCAAGGCATGAGCAACGGCCCCCACGCGAAGCTCGCCGAGCTGGGCCTCGAACTGCCCGACGTGGTGCCGCCGGTGGCCAGCTACGTGCCGGCCGTGCAGTCCGGGCAGCACGTCTACGTCTCCGGCCAGCTGCCGATCGCCGAGGGCAAGCTGCTGGCGACCGGCAAGGTCGGCGCCGGCATCTCCGCCGAGCAGGCCAAGGACCTGGCCCAGCGGTGTGCGCTCAACGCGCTGGCGGCCGTCGACTCGCTGGTCGGCCTGGAGAACGTGGTCAAGGTGGTCAAGCTGACCGGGTTCGTGGCTTCGGCCCCCGGCTTCATCGGCCAGCCCGCCGTGATCAACGGCGCCTCCGACCTGTTCGGCACCGTCTTCGGCGAGGCCGGCCGCCACGCCCGCAGCGCCGTCGGGGTCGCCGAGCTGCCCCTGGACGCCCCGGTGGAGATCGAACTGATCGTCGAGGTCGCCTGACCGCACCGCCACCGTCCCGCGATCGTGCGCCGTCGCGCCCGGAGGAAAGCCCTGAACAGGGATGAATCAGGGGCTGGACCTGCATGATCGCGGGCCGTGGCGGGCGGGGTCGTACGATCGCAGCCATGAGCGGGCACGTGACGGGGGCGACTGCGGCGCTGGCCGACAGGCTGCCGAGCTGGGTGACACTGCTGCGCGCGCCGAACCCCGGCCCGATGACCCTCGACGGCACCAACACCTGGCTGCTGCGCGCGGCACCGGGTGAACCGGCGGTGGTCGTCGACCCCGGGCCGGCCGACGAGGGGCACCTGGCGGCGATCGCCGCGCACGGCCCGATCGCGCTGATCCTGATCACGCATGGCCACCCCGACCACACCGAGGGCGCCGCCCGGCTCAGCGAACTGCTCGGCGGGGT
The DNA here is from genome assembly GCF_040608295.1 of Micromonospora sp. NPDC005197. NCBI lineage: Bacteria > Bacillati > Actinomycetota > Actinomycetes > Micromonosporales > Micromonosporaceae > Micromonospora > Micromonospora sp. NPDC005197. The sequence continues at coordinate 45,760 of NZ_JBEXHY010000024.1, forward strand.
GCACGTCCTCGCCGTCGACCCGGCGCACACCATCGGCGGTACGCCCCTGACCGATGCGCACCTGGGCGGCTTCGGCCTGGGCATCCGACTGCTGGACACCCCGGGGCACACCGCCGACTCGGTCTGCTTCGTCGTCGAGCACGGCGACGAGCGGGCGGTGCTCACCGGTGACACCATCCTCGGCCGCGGCACCACCGTGGTGGCCCACCCCGACGGGCACCTCGGCGACTACCTGAGCAGCCTGGAGCTGCTGTCCGCGTACACCGGAATTCCGGCGCTGCCCGGGCACGGCCCGGCGCTGGCCGACTGCGCCGCCGCCGCCACCTTCTACCTTGCCCACCGCCGGGCCCGCCTCGACCAGGTCCGGGCGGCGGTCGCCGCCGGCGCGCGGACACCGGCGGACGTGGTCGCGGCGGTCTACGCCGACGTGGACCGCTCGCTCTGGTGGGCCGCGGAATGGTCGGTCCGTGCCCAGTTGGAGTATCTGGGCGTCGACACCGGGGAATCCACGCCGGGGGTCAGTGGGTTGGAGCACATGTGACCTGCCCGGTGTGCGGAACTGTCGCTGTCCCCGGCGCACGGTTCTGCCACAACTGCGGTGCCGCGCTGCCGGCCGCCGCCACGTTGCCGGCGGCCGAGCGTCGGGTCGTCACAGTGCTCTTCGGTGACCTCTCCGAATTCACCTCCTGGTCGGAGGACCTCGACCCGGAGCGGGTCGGAGCGGTCACCGACCGGGTGCTCGCCTCCCTCGCCGGGGCGGTGAAGACGTTCGGCGGGCACGTCGACAAGCTGACCGGCGACGGGATCATGGCGGTCTTCGGAGCGCCGGTGGCACACGAGGACGACGCCGAACGGGCCGTCCGGGCCGCCCTGTCCATGCAGCGGGCCGTGCGCCGGGTGCTCGACGACGAGCGCGGCGGCGGTGCGCCGCTCGGCCTCCGGGTCGGCCTGAACACCGGCGACGTCATCGCCGGCATCCAGGCGGCCATCGAATACACGGTCATCGGCGACACGGTGAACACCGCAGCCCGGCTGGCCGACGCCGCCGCGGTCGGCGCGGTCTACGCCGGCGGACGGACCGCCGCCGCGACCCGGCACGTCGCCTCCTGGCGGGCGCTGCGCCCGCTGCGGCTCAAGGGCAAGCGCGAGCCGGTCGAGGCGTACGAGCTGCTGGGCCTGCTGGACGCGCCGGGCACCCGGTCGGGTCTCGGCGACGAGGCGCCCTACGTGGGCCGGGAGACCGAGATCGGCCGGGTCGCCGGCCGACTCGCCGAGGTGATCGACCAGGGTGACCCGCGGGTGCTGCTGATGACCGCCGAGGCGGGCATCGGCAAGTCCCGGTTCGCCGCCGAGGTCGAGCGCCTCGCCGCCGGGTACGACGTGGGCGCCGGCCGGTACGCCGCGCACACCGGCGCCCGGGTGCTCTCGGTGCGGTGCGCCGCCTTCGGTGAGCGGCGCAGGCTCGCGCCGTTGGCCGACCTGGTCCGTGCCGCGGTCGGTCTGCCCGGTGACGCGGCAACCGCGCTGACCCGGCCGGCCGTGGAGGAGCGGCTGCGGCGGCTCGGTCAGCGGCTCGCCCGCTCCGCCGGCGAGACGCCCGCGATCGCCACCGACCAACTGCTCACCCTGCTCGGGTACGCCGAACTGCCCGTGCACGGCGGCACCGACAACGGCGAGTGGGGCAGCACGACCGCCTCGCCCGCCGATGCCGAGGCGGTGCCGAACGCCGTCGCCGACCTGCTCAGCGGGCTCGCCTCGGAGGCGCCCCTGGTGATCGTGGTGGACGACCTGCACGACGCCACCCCCGAGACCATCCGCGCTCTCGGGGGGACCCTCTCCCGACTCACCGGCCCGGTGCTCGTGCTGCTGCTCGGCCGCCCCGAGCTGGTCCGCACCGCCGGTGCGCTGACCCGCGTCGCGGACGCCGAGGTGCACTCCCTGCCGCCGCTGCGGGGCGCCGACGCCGCCCGGCTGCTCACCAGCTACCTCGGCGGCGGGAAGCTGCCACCGGCCGACGCGGACCGACTGCTCGCCACCGCCCAGGGCAACCCGTTCTACCTCGCGGAGCTGGTCACCCTGCTGATCGAACGCGGCGCGCTGACCGCCGAGCGGCCCGCGTCCGGTGACCGTGACCCGAGCACGCCGGCCGGCTGGCGCCTCGTACCCGGTTCCCTGGGCAGCCGGCTGCTCTCCCGGGACCTCGCGGCCGTCCTGGCCGCCCGGATCGACGCGCTGCCACCGGACGCCCGTTCCGTCCTGCGGGACGCGGCGGTGGTCGGTGACACCGTGCCGACCGGCGCGCTGGAGGCGCTGCGCGAGCAGCGAGCCGGCCGCGACGGGAGGCCCTCGGCGGTGGTCGCCGTGGAGTTCGACCGGGCCGTCGAGGAGCTGCTGCAACGCCGCATGCTGCACCGCACCCGCGCCGGCTACGCGTTCGCCACCCCGCTCATGCGAGAGGCCGCGTACGCCGGGGTGAGCAAGGCGGAACTGGCCGAGCGGCACGCCGCGCTGGCCCGCTGGGCGGCGCCCGTCGACGGGGTCACGACCGGCGGGGTGGGCGGCTTCACCGAGGAGGCACGCGACGACTTCGTCGCCATGCACGTCCAGCGGGCCGCCACGCTCGCCGACGCGGTGAAACTGCGACCGGACGCGCCGGCCCGCGCCGTGGTCCCGCTCGGGGTCGCCGCGCTCGGCCGGGCCGCCCGCCGGTCGCTGTCCGCCGGGGAGCCCGCGCTCGCCGTCGAGTACGCCGAACGCGCCAGCGAGCTGGCCCGCGACGGGATACCGGCGACCGACCGGGTGGTGCACGCCCGTGCGCTGCTGCAGATCGGCCGGGTCGCCGACGCGCTCGCCTTCGCCGAGAAGATCGCCGCCAACGCGGGGGACGAAGCCACCCGTGCCAGCGCCCTGCTGCTCGCCGGGCAGGCCCAGCAGACCCTCGGCGACCAGGGTCGGGCGGAGGCCGCCTGGCAGGAGGCGTTGCAGGTGGCCACGGCCGGCGGGCTGCCCACGCTGCGCGCGTCCGCCATGCGTCGGCTCGGCATGGGCGACTTCGTGGCCGGTCGGCTCAGCCAGGCGAGCAGCCGGTTGGCTGCCGCCTACCAGGTCAGCCTCAGCGCACAGGATCGGCGTGGGCAGGCCTGGTCGCTGCAGAACCTGGCCTGGGTGACCACGACCCGGGGTGACTTCGCCGGCACCGATGCCGTCCTCGGCCGGGCCGCCCGGCTCTTCGCCGAACTGAAGGACCCGTACGGGCGGGCCTGGCTGCGGGGCACCACCGCGTTCGCCCGGCTGCTCGCCGGTCGGCTGCGGGAGGCGTGCCGGATGGCGCAGGTCTTCCTGCCCTTCGGCGAGCGGGTCGGCGAGGCGTGGGCGGTGGGCACGCTGCGCGCGGTCGCGGCGTTCGCCACCGCCGAGTTGGGCGAGCTGGCCGAGGCGGACCGGGAGGCCCGCCGGGCGTACCGCGAGTTCGCCGCCGCGTCCGACGACTGGGGGCGCGGGTTCGCGCTGGTCGTCCGGGCCGTCGTGGCCCGTGGGCTGGGCGAGCCGGAGCACGCGGCCGACCTGCTCACCGACGCCCTGGCGTACGCCGACCAGACCTCACACCCGCTGCTCACCGGAATGGCCGGCACGCTGCGCGGCTTCGTGGCGCTGGACATGGGCGACCACGAGACCGCCGAGCAGGCCGCCCGAGCGGTGCTGACGGCCGTCGAACCGCACAACCCGCAGGCGCCGGCGCAGGTCGCGCCCCGGGTGCTGCTGGCCACCGCCCGACTGGCCGCCGGTGACCCGGCGACGGCGGTCGGGCTGCTCGCCCCGGTGGCGACGGCTGCCGCCAACGCGCCCTCCCTGCTCTTCTCCCGCCGCCAGACCATGGCCCGGTACGCGTCGGCGCTGCTCGCCCACGGTCAGCGGGAGCAGGCGCTGGACTGGGCCCGACGGGCGGTCACCGCGCCCGCCGAGGACGTGCGCAGTCAGGTGATCGCGGCGAGCGTGCTCGCCGAGGCGCTGGCGGCCTGCGGCCACGCGGCGGAGGCGCGGTCCTGCGCCGACGAGGCGGTCCGCCTCGCGTACACCACCGAACAACGCAGCGAACGAGCAGCAGCCAAAGCCCTCCAAACCCGCCTGACCCTCCCCTAACCCCTCCCCCGCCCGGGGTCTCCCGCCCGTTGATCACGAAGTTATTGCGCCGACACGCCGATATCGGTGGCAATAACTTCATGATCGCCGCGGTGGGTGGCGGGTGGGGTGGGGGTGGGGTGGGGCGGTTTTGGCGGTTCTGGGGATGTGGTGGTCGGGGTGAGGGGCTAGCGTGTCACCACCGTGCGGTGGTCCACAGTGGCGACCGTCGCCGTGCCTGGGGAGGCCCTCATGAAGCTGCCGCGTTCCGTCGCGGGGTGGACCATCGCGGTCTTCGGCGTACTGGCGCTGGTGATGGGCGCGGTCGGGTTGCTCTGGCCGGAGGCGCAGCTGCGCCTGCTCGGGTTCGAGGTGCCGGCGACGCGTGGCGCCGGCGACTACACCGGCACGTTCCTGCTGGCGTCCTCGATGGCGTCGTTCAACATGGGCGTCTACTACCTGCTCGCGACGGTCACCGAGTGGCGGGCGTTCTACCGGTTCACGGTGGTCTTCCGGCTGGTCACCTTCACCGTGTTCAGCATCGCCGTGCTGGCCGACATCGCCCCGGACCGGTTCTTCGGCGTGGCCGCCTGGGAGGGGTTGGGCGCGGCGGCCACCGCGGTCGGATTGCGGATGGACGCTCGCCGGGGCACGCCGGCCGCCGCCGACACCGCTGCCGACACCGCTGCCGTGTCTCCCGCCCCTGCCGCTCCCGCCGCCTCCACGTCGGCCGATGTCGACGTGCCGGGAGGCGCCGGAGAGGCGCCGGGCGCGGCCGGTGCCGCTCCGGCGGACGCGGCGCGCTGAGCCGCCGGCCGGGTTGGGTATTTTCGAGCGGTGACCGACACCCCGACCGGTGGCTTGCCGGTGCCGATCGTGCCCGGTCTGACTGATTTGCGGGTCTTTGCCCGAGGCGGCTACGCCACTGTCTACCAGGCCACCCAGATCTCGGTCGGCCGAGAGGTCGCCGTCAAGGTCGAGAACCGCACGCTGGACAGCGAGCGCGACCAGGCCCGTTTCCTGCGCGAGGCGCGGGCCGCCGGGCGGATGTCGTCGCACCCGCACGTGGTGGACCTCTTCGACGTCGGCGTCACCGTCGACCAGCACCCATACCTGATCATGGAACTCTGTGACGGGTCGTACGCCGAGCGGATGCGCAGCTCGCCGCTCGGCCCGGTGGAGGCCCGCGATCTCGGCATCAAGATCGCGGATGCGTTGGCGCACTCGCACGGGGCCGGGGTGCTGCACCGGGACGTGAAGCCCGCGAACATCCTCTACTCGCACTTCAACTCGGCGGTGCTGGCCGACTTCGGGCTGGCCGTGCTGGCCGAGGCGCGCGACGCCTCGGTCACCCTGGAGGTGCTCACCCCGGCGTACGCGCCGCCGGAGATGTTCAGCCACAGCCCGCCGTCGCCGGCCGTCGACGTGTACGCGCTCTGCGCCACCCTCTACGCGGTGATGCACGGCCGGCCGCCCCGCTGGCAGTCCGAGCACAACCCCAGCCTGGTGACCGTGCTGGAGATGTTCAACCAGCCACTACCCGGCCTCCCGGGCGTACCGGACGAGCTCATCGACGTGCTGCGCCTCGGCATGGCCAACGACCCGGCCGAGCGACCGTCCGCCCTCGAACTGCACGACCTGCTCGCCAACCTGCCGTTCGGCTCGCCGGCCGCCCCGGTGAGCGGCGTCCCGACCAGCGGCTCCCCGGTCAGCGGTGCCCCGGTCAGTGGCTCTCCGGTCAGTGGTGGCCCGAGCCGGTCCGGCCTGTACGGCACCGGTCAGCCAGTGCCGCGCCCCCCGGTCGAGGACTCCCGCCCCAGCGTCCCCGGCGGCCGGCGCTGGCGGCGGCGCTGGTTCCTCGGCGGCGCCGGAGTGCTGGCGCTCGCCGCCTCGGCCACCACCGGGGCCTGGCTGGCGAGCAGTGGTTCGCCGCCCGACCCGTCACCGTCGGTGACCCAGGTCGCGGCACCGGCGACCGGGCCGCTGCCCGGCTGCGCGTCCGGCGCCGGGGCACCGACCGCGCTGCCCAGCGGTGCCCGCTGCCTCCCCGAGCTGGAGTGCTTCGGCCCGGTGCGCATCCGCGGCGCCCGCGCCGAGGCGGCCCGGGTCCCCTGCGACGGCCGGCACACCTGGGAGACGTACGCCGAGGGCATCCTGCCGGTGCCGCTCGTCGGCGCGGCCTACGACGAGGTGATCGCCGCCGAGCCGGTACGGCAGGTGTGCAGCGCCACGACGTTCCGACTGACCACGAAGATCGCCGAGCCGGTCGGCTGGCACCTGGAGGTGTTGCCGCCGGTGGACGGCAACGTCGACCGGATCTACCGGTGCCTGGCGGGGCGGGGCGTCGACGCGCTCACCGCGCCCACGCTCACCGGTCGCTGAACCCGCCGCGCGCCCGTCCCCGGTCACGCACCGCACGCAACGCGTCCCGGCTGTCCAGGGCGTCGAGCGTGTCCGCGTCGATCCCGTACGGCATCAACTCCGGCGGCGCGGTGGCGTGCGGTTGGTCCGCCGGCTCTGGTTCGGCGCGCTGGCGGGCGGCGGACACGGCGACCGCGGTGACCATGGCCAGCAGCACGCAGAGCAGTGCGAGAACGACACCGAGAAGGTCCTGCCGGCGCAGAACGACCAGCAGGGCCAGCAGCGCGACGGCACCGGGCGCCGCGACCGCCGCCACCATCCGCGCATCGATCCTGGACAGTCGATTCACCCCTCCAGCATGTCCTGACCGGGCCCGCTGTCAACCGGAGACGCGATCCGCCGCGCCGATCGGCGTTGATCGAACGGACCAGCCGACCCGACCGGTCGGCGTGCACACGCAGTGGACCCAGCTCGCTACTCTCGGTGTTCCGCAGGCTGCTCCGTCAGCGAGGTCGCCCATGAACGTCCACAGTTCCCAGTCCCGGCTCCGCTCGGTCGCGACGACGCTGGCGGTTGCCCTGACCCTCACCCTCTCCGCCGCCGCCGGCTGCGACAGCCGCAAGGAGCCGGACCTGCCATCGGTGCAGGAGAAGCTGCGCGAGTCGCACATCTACGGGCAGTCGAAGCTGCGCATCGGTGTCGCCACCAACGAGCCGTTGATGGGCGACCTCCGCAACGGCCAGCACGTCGGCTTCGACGTCGAGATCGGTAGGTACATCGCCGCCTCCCTCGGTTACGAGGGCGACCAGCAGTTGGAGTTCGTGTCGGCGGCCACCGAGGACCGGATCCCGTATCTGCAGGGCGGCACCGTCGACCTGGTGGTGTCCAGCTTCTCGATGACCGAGGAGCGCAAGAAGCTGGTCAGCTTCGCCGGGCCGTACTTCGTCACCACCCAGGAGGTGCTGGTGCCGGTCCGGCTGAAGGACAAGATCCGCACCATTGAGGACCTGCGCGACCCGGCCTACAAGGTCTGCACCACCGGCGGTTCCACCACGGAGGGCGAGCTGGAGAAGCGCCAGGTCAAGGCGCTGGTGGTGAAGGACGTCTGGGATTGCGTGACAGGCATCCGCGCCGGCCGGTACGACGTGGTCAGCTCGGACGAGACGATCCTCGCGGGCTTCCTGGCCACGTACCCGAAGGAGTTCGAGATCGTCGACCTGCCCTTCGGCACGAGCGAGCTGTTGGGCATCGGCGTGCCGATCGGCGATCCGGCGCTGCGTGACCTGGTCGCCTTCTTCCTGCAGAAGAGCTACCAGCAGGGCCGCAACGGGCAGGCCAGCCCGTGGCTGACGGCGTACAACCGGACCCTGGGCCCGTGGCTGCGCGTCGAGAAGACTCAGCCGCAACCACTTGAGGTTCCGAAGCTGGTCGACTTCGACGACAAGGCGCCCCGGCGGTGAGCACGGTGCCGACCGCCACCGGTGACGCGAGCGCCGGCGGCGGGGTGCCGCCGCCCCGGCCTTCCGTGCCGACCGACCACGTCGAGGTGGACGCCGTTGGGTGGCCGACCGGGGTGCCGCGGGCCGAACCCGCCGTGCCGGTCGCCGACGTCGAGCAGGTGCCGGTGCGGTGGGAACCGGCGGAGCGGCGGGCGCGGGCCAGCCAGTCGTTCTGGACGGCGGTCGTGGGCGTGCCGGCGATCTTCTCGGTGCTCCGGCTCGGTGTGGAGGCGGGTGGGGAACTGCAGACCACGCTGCTGCTGGTCGCCAACGTCGGTCCGGTCAACCTGCTCGCCGGGTTCCTGACCACCGCGGCCCGGCTGCTCTCCACCGGGCTGGTCGCCGTCTTCGCGCTCGGCGCGGTGCTGGCCGTGAGCGTGGAACGACTGCCGCCCGGCACCCGTCGCCGCCCGCTCTTCGCGCGCTGGGCGGACCTCACCCCGGCCTGGGTGGTGCTGGCGAGCTTCCTGCTCGCCCTGCTCACCTGGCCGCTGCTCTACCTGCCGCTGCTGCTGCCGGCGTTCGCCGCCGCGTTCCAGCTCCGTCCGGACCGGCTGCACGACTGGGTCGTACCCCGGTTGTCGGCGATCGTCGCGCTCTTCGCCGGGTACGGCTGGCTGCTGCTGCCGACGCTGCGGGACGCGGGCGGGCAGGGTGAGCTGCTGGTGCTGGCACTTCTCGTGGTGCCGCCGGTGTTGGCGCTCTTCATCGCCGGGCCGCTACCCGGCGTGGTGATCCGACCGCTGGCGTCGCTGACCGAGGTGGCAGTGCTGGCCATGCTGGTCTGGGCCGCGCTGCCGGTGATCAGCACACCGGTGCTCCCGCTCACCGTCACCACTGTGGGCGCCGAGAACGGCCCGACCGAAGACGTACGGGGGCACGTGGTGACCACCGACGACGTCAACATGGTGATCCTGCAGGAACGGGGTGGAGTCCGGTACGTGCCGGTGGGCCTCGTCCGCGCGCAGGTGCTCTGCCCGAGCGAGGAGGAGCTGCCCCGGCACCGGCTGCGGATCCACGACTTCCACATCGAGGATTCGCTGCTGGAGGGGATGGGCCGCCGCGTCCGCCCGGTGCACCGCATCGACGCCGCCTGCCGCGCCCCCGGCTGACCGCTGCTCAGTAGGACTTCTCCTGACCGAGGACGTGTTGGGCGACGAAGTTCAGGATCATCTCCCGGCTGACCGGGGCGATCCGGCCGGCCCGGACCGCGCCGAGCAGGGTGGCCACCCCGTACTCGGTGGTCATGCCCGCCCCGCCGAGGGCCTGCACGGCGGTGTCCACGGCGAGCGCGGCGGCCTCCCCGGCCGCGTACTTGGCCATGTTGCCGGACACCCCGGCCTCCAGGTCACGGCCGGCGTCGTACAGGGTGGCGGCCTTCTGGATCATCAGCCGGGCCAGCTCCACCTGCACCGCCGCGTGGGCGAGCGGATGCGACACCCCCTGGTGCGAGCCGATGCTCCGGCCACCCCACACCTTGCGGGTGGCGGTGTACTCGCTGGCCCGCTCGATGGCGTACCGGCCGGTGCCGGCGCCCATCGCGGCGACCGTGATCCGCTCCGGGTTGAGCCCGGCGAAGAGCGCGGGCAGGCCGGCGTCCAGGGATTCGCCGACCAGCGCGTCGGCGGGCACCCGCACGTCGTCGAGGTAGAGCAGGAACTGGTTCTCCGGAGAGACGATCTCCATGTCCAGCTTGGACCGGGTCAGCCCGGCCGCGTCGGTCGGCACCAGGAACAGCGCGGGCTTCAACTTGCCGGTGGAGGAATCCTCGGTCCGGGCCACCACCAGGACGTGCCCGGCCTCGTCGACCCCGGAGATGTAGCACTTGCGGCCGTTGAGCAGCCAGTCGTCGCCGTCGCGGCGGGCCACCGTGCCGAGCCGGTGGAAGTTGGAGCCGGCCTCCGGCTCGGTGATCGCGAAGACGATCTTCTGCGAGCCGTCGGCGAGGCCGGGTAGGTGCCGCTTGCGCTGCTCCTCGGTGCCGTGCCGGTTGATGACGGTGGCCGCGATGGCGGGGGAGACCACGAGCAGCAGCAGCGGGCAGCCGGCCGCCGCCAGCTCCTCGCAGACGATGGCCAGCTCGGTGATGCCGCCGCCCCCGCCGCCGTACTCGGTGGGGATGTTGACTCCCAGATAGCCGAGCCGTCCGGCCTCGGCCCACAACTCGGTGGTGTGCTCACCGGCCTTCGCCTTCTCGACGAAGTAGCCGTGGCCGTACCGGCGGCCCAGCGCCCGCACGGCGTCGCGCAGCTGGTCCTGCTCGGGGGTGAGGTCGAAGGTCATCGGGGGTCCTCCTCGGGGTTCGACGGCTCCAGGTCGCCGCTTGCGGGGGAGCCGTCGATGACGGCCAGGACGGTGCCGGTGCGCACCTGACCGCCGGCCGGCACCGGCAGCTCGGTGACCACGCCGTCGGTCGGGGCCAGCACGGGATGTTCCAGCTTCATCGCTTCCAGCGTGAGCAGTGGATCGCCGGCCGTGACCCGCTGGCCGACCTGGACGTGCACCCGGGTCACCGCGCCGGGCAGCGGCGCGAGCAGCGACCCGGCCGCCACCGCCGCCGTGGGCAGCGGGAGACGCGGCAGCTCGACGAGGCTCGCCGCCCCGTCCGGGCCGTCCACGAAGACCTCCGACCCCACCCGGTGTACGCGGTACGCCTGCCGAACCCCGTCGACGTCGAGCACCACCCGGTCGGGGGTCGCCTCGACCAGCGCCACGGTCGGCGCGTTCGCCGATCCGGAGGCGTCGCTGACCTTCGGCCGCTCGGCGGAGTCATCGGCTGGCAATGTGCTGGACCAGTCGGCGAGCGCGCCGGTCCGGTCCAGGCGGTAGCGGATCTCGATCTTGTCGCCGTTCGACCCGACGAAGCGGGTGGTCTGGGGGACCGCGGGCACGTTGCGCCAGCCCGAGGGAAGTCCGGCGAGGACGGGCGCGTCCGTCCGACGCTGCGCGGCACCGGCCAGCGCCGCCGCGAGCGCGGCGACCGGGAGTCGGTCGGCGGGGAGCAGCGGCGCGAAGACCTCCGGGTGCCGGTCCAGGAATCCGGTGTCGATCTCGCCGGCCGCGAACTCCGGGCTGCGCAGCACCCGAACCAGCAGATCGCGGTTGGTCGCCACCCCGTGCAGCTCGGCCCGCGCCAGCCCGCCCGCCAGCGCGCGGGCCGCCTCCGACCTGGTCGGCGCCACCGCGATCAGCTTGGCGAGCAGCGAGTCGTAGTGCACACCCACCACCGAGCCCGCCACGACGCCGGAGTCGAGCCGCAGGCCCGCCCGCTGGATCCAGCCGAACTCGCGGTCCACGCCGGGCACGTCGAAGCGGTGCAGGGTGCCGGTGGCGGGCCGCCAGCCCTGCGCCGGCTCCTCGGCGCAGAGCCGTACCTCGATCGCGTAGCCGCGCGTGGCGGGGTAGTGGTGGTGCTCGGGCAGCGGGGCGCCCTCGGCCACCAACAACTGCATCCGGACCAGGTCCAGCCCGACCGGGGTGATCAACTCGGTGACCGGGTGCTCCACCTGGAGCCGGGTGTTCATTTCGAGGAAGAAGAATTCGCCGGTCGGCGCCAGCAGGAACTCGACCGTGCCGGCCCCCACGTAGTCGACAGCCCGTCCGGCAGCCACGGCGGTCTCGTGCAGCCGCTCCCGCAGCCCCGGCGGGAGATCCCCGGGCGCCTCCTCGATGATCTTCTGGTGCCGGCGCTGGATCGAGCACTCCCGGACACCGAGGGCGGCCACCGTCCCGTGGGTGTCGCCGAAGATCTGCACTTCCACGTGCCGGCCGCGCTCGACGTACCGCTCGATGAAGACCGTGCCGTCGCCGAACGCTGCAGCCGCCTCGCGGCGCGCGGAGGCCACGGCCTCGGGCAGCTCGGCGGCGGCCCGGACGATCCGCATGCCCCGCCCGCCACCACCCGCGGACGCCTTCACCAGCACCGGGAAGCCCGTGACCTCGTCGGCGTCGGTCCAGCTCGGCAGCATCGGCACACCCGCGTCGGCGAGCAGCGCCTTCGCCGCCAGCTTGTCGCCCATCGCGGCGATCACCTTGGCCGGCGGCCCGACCCAGGTCAGCCCGGCGTCGGTCACCGCCGCCGCGAATTCGGCGTTCTCGGCGAGGAAGCCGTAGCCGGGGTGGACGGCGTCCGCGCCGCTGCGCCGGGCCGCGTCCAGGATCAGGTTCACCCGCAGGTACGTCTCGGCCGGCGTGTTTCCGGGCAGCCGCACCGCCTGGTCGGCCTCGGCGACGAACGGCGCGTCGGCGTCCGCGTCGGAGTGCACGGCGACGGTCTGCACACCCATCGCGCGGCAGGTGGCGAAGACCCGGCGGGCGATCTCGCCCCGGTTGGCCACGAGCAGTCTGTTGATCATGAGTGGCCCCTCTACATCCGGAAGACGCCGAAACCGTCGGCGCCCTTCACCGGTCCGTTGTGGATCGCCGAGAGGCAGAGCCCCAGCACGGTGCGGGTGTCCCGGGGGTCGATCACCCCGTCGTCGTAGAGCCGGCCGGAGAGGAAGAGCGCGCCGGACTGCGACTCGATCTGCTGCTCGACCATCATCCGCATCGCCGCGTCGGACTCCTCGTCGAATGAGCGCCCCCGGGCGGCGGCGGCCTGCCGGGCCACGATGGAGAGCACCCCGGCGAGCTGCGCCGGGCCCATCACCGCCGACTTGGCGTTCGGCCAGGTGAACAGGAACCTCGGCTCGTACGCCCGCCCGCACATGCCGTAGTTGCCGGCCCCGTACGAGGCGCCCAGGTTCACCGTCAGGTGCGGCACCGTCGAGTTCGACACCGCGTTGATCATCAATGCGCCGTGCTTGATGATGCCGCGCTGCTCGTACTCGGTGCCGACCATGTAGCCGGTGGTGTTCTGCAGGAAGATCAGCGGGGTGTCCGAGGCATTCGCGAGCTGGATGAACTGGGCCGCCTTCTGCGCCTCCGCGCTGAACAGCACCCCCCGGGCGTTCGCCAGCACCCCCACGGGATACCCGTGCAGCTCGCCCCAGCCGGTGACCAGCGCGTCCCCGTACGCCGGCTTGAACTCGTCGAAGTCGCTGCCGTCCAGGATCCGGGCCAGCACCTCGCGCGGGTCGAACGGCACCTTCAGATCGGAGCTGACGATGCCGAGCAGCTCCTCCGGGTCGTACTTCGGCGGCTGCGGCACGGCCGTGCGCGGCGACGGGCCCTGCTTGCGCCAGTTGAGCCGGCGGACGCACTGCCGGGCCAGCCGGATGCCGTCGCGCTCGTCGGCGGCCAGGTAGTCGGCGAGCCCGGACGTGCCGGCGTGCATCGCCGCGCCACCCAGCGACTCGTCGTCGGTGACCTCGCCGGTCGCCATCTTCACCAGCGGCGGCCCGGCCAGGTAGACCTGCGACCGGTCCCGAATCATGATCACGTGGTCGGACATCCCCGGCACGTACGCGCCACCGGCCGTGGCGTTGCCGAAGACCACGCTGACCGTGGGGATGCCCGCGGCCGAGAGCCGCGTCAGGTCCCGGAACACCCGGCCACCCGGGATGAAGATCTCCGCCTGGGTGGGCAGGTCCGCCCCGGCCGACTCGACCAGATTGACCATCGGCAGCCGGTTGGCCAGGGCGATCTCACCGGCCCGCCGGGTCTTCGCGAGCGACCACGGGTTGACCGCGCCGCCGCGTACCGTCGGGTCGTTGGCGACGATCAGGCACTCGACGCCCTCGACCACGCCGATACCCGTGACCACGCTGGCCCCGACCGGGAAATCCGTGCCGTACGCGGCGACCGGCGACAGCTCCAGAAACGGGCTGTCGGCGTCCACCAGCAGCTCGATCCGCTCCCGGGGGAGCAGCTTGCCGCGCTTGTGGTGCCGGGACACGTACTTCTCGCCGCCGCCCGCCCGGGCCTGGTCCAGCGCGGCGTCCAGCTCGGCCAGTCGCTCCAGCAACGCCGCCCGGTTCGCCACGTGCCCCGGTGCGGCCGGATCGATCGCGCTGTCCAGGATCGTCATAGGCCCATGCCCTTCGCGATGATCTCGTTCATGATCTCGGTGGTGCCGCCGCCGATGCCGAGGATCCGGGCATCGCGGTAGTGCCGCTCCACCTCGGCGTCACGCAGGTAGCCGAAGCCACCGTGCAGTTGCAACGCCTGGTCGACGACCTGGTCACAGGCGGCCACCGCGACGTTCTTGGCCATCGCCACCTCGGTCACCACCGGCTCGCCGGCGACTGCTCCAGGTCGCGGCGCGGCGTCAGACGCGCCGAGCTGGAGTGGTCGAGCCACCCGGATGGCCACCTCGTGCACGTACGACCGGGCCGCCTCGGCGCGGGTGTGCATCTCGGCCAGCCGGTGCCGGACCAGCTGCCGGCTGGCCAGCGGACGCCCGAAGGTCTCCCGGTCCCGGCACCAGCGCACCGCCAGCTCGACGCAGCGCTGCGCGGTCGCGTAAGCCTGGGTCGCCAGCGACAGTCGCTCGGCGGCGAAGTGCTGCATGATCGCCAGGAAGCCGGTGTTCTCCGCGCCGATCCGGTTGGCCACCGGCACCCGCACGTCGACGAAGGACAGCTCGGCCGTGTCCGAGCAGTGCCAGCCCAGCTTCTCCAGTCGGCGCCCCACCGTGAACCCGGGCGACCCCTTGTCGATGACGAGCAGGGTCAGTTCACCGCTGCCGGGGAAATCGGTGCACACCGCGGTGGTCACGAAGTCGGCCCGGTGCCCGCTGGTGATGTACGTCTTCGACCCGTTCACCACGTAGTGGTCGCCGTCGCGGCGGGCGGTGGTGCGGATGCCGGCCACGTCGGAGCCGCCGTCCGGCTCGGTGATCGCCAGCGCGCCGATCATCGTGCCGGCCAGGGTCGGCCGGACGTACCGCTCGATGAGGCCGTCGTCGGCGGGCGACGGGCTGCCGCCGAGCCGGCCGCCCAGCGACCCGCCGGTGCGGGCGCCGGCCGCGGCGACCATGTGCGGCAACGCGATGCCGTGCGTGAACAGGGCCGCTACCAGACCGGACGAGCCGCCCGAGCGGATCAGCTCCTCCGTCACGATGATCGAGTCGAGCAGGTCACCGCCGCTGCCGCCCACCGACTCGGGAAAGCCGATGCCGAGCAGGCCGAGCTTCGCGGCGGTCGCGTGCAGGGCCCGGGGGACCTCGCCGGCCCGCTCCCAGTCGTCCAGGTGCGGCAGCACCTCCCGGGTCACGAAGGCCCGGGTCAACTCGCGCAGCTGCCGCCGTTCGGGGGTGTCCACGATGCTCATCGCGCCACCCCCGTCGGCACATCGGCGGGCAGGTCGACGATCCGGGCGCGCAGCAGCTCACCGAGCGCCTTGGCCTGCGGATCGAACCGGGTGGACGCGGCGACCCCGGCCCCGAGCAGGCCCTCGATCACGAAATTGACCGCGCGCAGGTTCGGCAGCTCGTAGCGCCGCACCGACAGCGACGCCGTCTCCGGCAGCAGCTCGGCCAGCCGCTCGACGGTCAACCAGGCGCGCAGCCACGCGTACCCGGCGTCGCTTCGGGCCCAGACACCGAGGTTGGCGTCACCGCCCTTGTCGCCCGAGCGCGCGCCGACCAGCTCGCCGAGCGCCCCGCGCCGGGTCGGGCCGTCAACCGCCGCGTCGCCGCCCGGTACGGTCTCGTCGTCCGCGGTGGGGACGGTGCGGAACGGCGGGGCGATCGGCACCCGCTCACCGCCGGGCAGGACCGCGACGTGCGCGACCTCGTCCTGCGGCACGGTGTCGGCGGTGAAGACGCCGTACGGTGTCGCGTCGCCCGGGAGGGTGGTCAGCGTGCAGCCCGGGTAGGAGGCCAGCGCCAGCTCCACCGCGGCGGCCGAGAAGGCCCGCCCGGCCCGCGCCTTGTCACTGTCGCGCAGGTGTACGTGCAGCAGGGCGCTGGCCGCCTCGGTGTCGGCGGCGTCCGGGTGGTCGGTGCGGGCAAGCGTGACTTCCAGCCCGTCCTTGCCCACCGCCTCCTCGATCTGCCCCCGTACCAGGGCCGCCTTCGCCTCGATGTCCAGCCCACAGAGGACGAACGTCATCGAGTTCCGGAAGCCGCCGAGGTTGTTGACGCCCACCTTGAGCGTTGCCGGGGGCGGGGTGCCCCGGACGCCGGAGACCCGGACCCGGTCCGGCCCGTCGGGGCGCAGCGTCACGGAATCCAGCCGGGTGACCACGTCCGGCCCCAGGTAGGCCGGCCCGCCGATCTCGTAGAGCAGCTGGGCGGTGACGGTCTCCACGGTGACCGCGCCGCCGGTGCCCGGATGCTTGGTGACCACGGATGAGCCGTCGGAGTGCACCTCGGCGATCGGGAAGCCGGGGCGGTGCCCGCCGTCGGGCAGTTCGGTGAAGAAGCTGAAGTTGCCGCCGGTGACCTGCGCCCCGCACTCCAGGAGGTGCCCGGCGACGGTCGCCCCGGCCAGCTCGTCGAGGTCGTCGCGGCCCCACCCGTATCGGGCGATGGCCGGGCCGACCACCAATGACGCGTCGGTGACCCGGCCGGTGACCACCACGTTGGCACCGGCGTCGAGGCAGGCGGCGATCCCGAACGCGCCCAGGTAGGCGTTCGCGGTGAGCGCGTCGGGCCGCTGGAGCGCGTCGCCCTCGACGTACCCCACCTGGGCCGACAGGCCCAGACGGCCGGCGAGCGCCTCGATGGCGGCGGCCAGGCCGGCCGGATTCAACCCGCCGGCGTTGGTCACGATCCGCACCCCCCGGTCGAGGGCTGTGCCCAGGCACGTCTCCAGCTGGCGCAGGAACGTCTTCGCGTAGCCGAGGTCGGGGTCGCGCAGCCGGTCCCGACCGAGGATCAGCATGGTCAGCTCGGCCAGGTAGTCACCGGTCAGCACGTCCAGTTCGCCGCCGTCGAGCATCTCCCGCCAGGCGGTAAACCGGTCGCCGTAGAAGCCGGAGGCGTTGCCGATGCGGATCACGCCCGTACTCCGTTTTCGCTGGCCGGTGCCCGGCCGGCCCCCGGCGGCCCGGCGAAGGCCTGCGCCACGTCGAGCCACTCGTCGGCGATCGGGCCGGTGGCCACCAGGGCGAGGTCCGCGCGGTGGCGGCGTTGGGTGACCAGGAGGCAGAAGTCCCGGGCCGGGCCGCTCAGCCGGTCGGCGGCGTCCGCCGGACCCCAGGTCCACATGTCACCGCCGGGCCCGACCAGCTCGACCCGGACCGGCGCCGCCGGTGCCGGCCGGCCGTGGGCGGCGAAGCCGTGCCCGAGAGTACGCACGCCCAGGTGCGCCACGTGCCGGAGCCGGTCGCTGTCGGGGCGGACGACACCGACGGCGTCGGCCACGTCCTCGCCGTGTGCCCAGGTCTCCATCATCCGGGCCGTCGCCATCGAGGTGGCCGACATCCGGGTGCCGTACCAGGGCAGCTTCTCGCCGGCCGGGACGGCGGCCAGGGCGTCGGCGAGTGCCGCCCGCCCGGCGCGCCAGCGGGCGAGCAAGTCGACGGGCGGGGCGAGGAATGCATCGGCACCCGCGTCCACCAGCCGCGTCACGTCCGGAGCGCCGGTCACCGTCGCGTAGAACGCCTCGGTATCGGTGGCGGCCAGCAGCGCCACGTGGTCGGTCCAGGCGAGGTGGGCGATCTGGTGCCCGATGCTCCAGCCGGCCGCCGGGGTCGGGCGGGCCCAGTCGGCTGCCGGCAGCGGCGCCACCAGCGCGTCCAGGTCAGCGGACTCGTCGGCCAGATCCGCGAGCAGGTCACTGAGGTCGACCATGGTGCCTCCGGTCGGTGCTGGGCCGGTGTGGCCGGGGTCAGGGCGTGAGGAGGGTGGCGAGCTGGCGTTTCCAGGTGACGAGCAGGGCGGCACGGCGGGCCGAGTCGTCGCTGAGCAGGTTGGCCACCCCGAGCCCGCGCAGCAGGTCGAGGGTGGCCTGCACGGCTTCGCGGACGCCGGGACGACGCTCGTCGACCCCGAGCAGGGCGACGGTGAGCCGGTGCATCTCCCGGCCGACCGTCGCCTCCAACGGGACCAGGGCGTCGCGGAGCTCCGGGTCGGTGCGGGCGGCCACCCACAGTTCGAGCGCGGCGACGAAGAGCGGCCCGGTGAAGGCCACCCCGAGCAGGTCGATCACCCGGTCCAGCCGCTGCGGGCCGGCCGGCAACGCCTCGGCCTCGGTGCGCAGCTCGTTGGCCCGGCGCTCGGCCAGATGGGCGACGGCGGCCGTGACCAGCGCGGCCTTCGTCGGGTAGTGGTGCAGCTGCGCGCCCCGCGAGACACCTGCTCGCGCCGCCACGACGGTGGTCGTGGTGCCGGACCAGCCATGATCGATGAGGCAGTCGACGGTCGCCTCCAGCAGGCGGGCCTGGGTGGCGCGACTGCGCTCCTGCTGGGGCACGCGCGTCGCGCCGGCGGACGTCGAGGCAGCGGACGTCGCGGCGGCGGACGTCGCGGCGGCAGACGTCGATGCGGCGGACACGGCAACAGCCTGCGGCCTCCGAAACAAACAGTCAAGACTGACTTTTTATGGCTGGATCGGCGATGTGCTCAGGTCGAGCTGACCTCGACTGCCCTCCCCGGCCCCTGTAGAGCTGCCCCACGAATGGGGCAGCGACGACGCGCCATCCGCCCCTCCTACTCCCCGGCCCTCCGGAGAGCTGGCCTGCCTCGGGATTGGACGGCGACGATGCGCCATCTGCCCCTCCACCTCCAGGGCCTTCGTAGAGCTGCCCCGGGCTGAGGCGGCGACGATGCGCCACCTGCCACTCCCTGGCCCTGTAGAGCTGCCCCACGAGTGGGGCGGCGGCGACGTTTGGTCTGCCCCTCCTACTCCGGGCCTTCGTAGAGCTGCCGGGACTGGGGCGGCGACGATGCGCCACCTGCCACTCCCTGGCCCTGTAGAGCTGCCCCACGAG
>NZ_JBEXHY010000025.1:0-63841 GCF_040608295.1 Micromonospora sp. NPDC005197
GTGGCGCGGGCGGTGGCCGACGCGGCGGCACGGGCCAGCGGGCCGGGCTCGGCGGCGCGGGAGGAGGCGTTCGGGGGCAAACCGCCGGAGCTGGCCGGCCCGCTCACCCTGGCGCAGAGCATCAACGCGGCGCTCGCCGACGGGCTGCTCGACCACCCCCAGATGGCCGTCTTCGGCGAGGACGTGGCCGCCAAGGGTGGCGTGTACGGCGTGACGAAGGGCCTGCGGGACCGGTTCGGCGCGGCCCGGGTCTTCGACACCCTGCTCGACGAGACGTCGGTGCTCGGGCTGGGCCTCGGCGCCGGGCTGGCCGGGATGCTGCCGGTGCCGGAGATCCAGTACCTGGCGTACCTGCACAACGCCGAGGACCAACTGCGCGGCGAGGCCGCGACCATGCAGTTCTTCTCGCGGGGCGCCTTCCGCAACCCGATGGTCGTGCGGGTGGCCGGGCTGGCGTACCAGGAGGGGTTCGGCGGGCACTTCCACAACGACAACTCGGTGGCCGTACTCCGGGATGTGCCGGGTCTGGTGATCGCGGTGCCGGCGCGGCCGGACGACGCCGCGCCCATGCTGCGGACCTGCCTGGCGAGCGCGGCGGTGGACGGCAGCGTCTGCGTGTTCCTGGAGCCCATCGCGCTCTACCACACCCGCGACCTGTACGCCGAGGGTGACGGGGAGTGGCTGGCCGGCTATCCGGAGCCCGGCTCGTGGGTGGCCGGGCATGTGCCGGTCGGCCGGGCCCGGGTCTACCGGGTCGGCTCGGCCGACGACCTGACCATCATCACCTTCGGTAACGGGGTACGGATGTCACTGCGGGCCGCGGCCGTCCTCGCCGAGGAGGGGGTGGGCACCCGCGTGGTGGATCTGCGCTGGCTGGCGCCCCTGCCGGTGGCCGACATCATCCGGGAGTCCTCGGCGACCGGCCGGGTGCTGGTGGTGGACGAGACACGCCGCTCCGGCGGGGTCGGCGAGGGGGTGATCGCCGCGCTGGTCGACGCCGGATACGTGGGTGCCGCGCGGCGGGTGGCCGGAGTTGACTCTTTTGTACCATTGGGTCCGGCAGCCCGTCATGTTCTGGTCTCCCCGGAAGCCATTACCGACGGTGCCCGTACGCTGCTGGCACGGTAAATTCCGTTCCACCCGGTGCGCCACTTGCGCGCAGAGGCACAACTGTGTGGACTTTGCCTGACGGCGTCGGTCCGACGCCGCGAGCAGGGACGAAATGAGGAGGCACGCGACAGTGAGCGCGACCGCTGGTCAGGCCGCCGACGGGGTACGCAGCCTGGCGGACCGGTTCGGCATCGAACCGGGGATGGTCGTCATGGAGATGGGGTACGACGACGACGTCGACCAGGATCTCCGCGACGCCCTGACCGACCGCTGTGGAGATCTGGTCGACGAGGACACCGACGAGGTGGTCGACGCGGTGCTGGTGTGGTACCGCGACGGCGACGGTGACCTCTTCGAGCTGCTCGTCGACGCCCTCGGCCCGCTGGCCGACAACGGGGTCGTGTGGCTGCTCACCCCGAAGGCGGGGCGCGAGGGGCACGTTGAGCCGAGTGAGGTCGCGGAGTCCGCGCCCACCGCCGGCCTCCAGCAGACCTCGACCGTCAACGCCGGCCGGGACTGGAGCGGCGCCCGCCTGGTGCTGCGCCGTGGGGCCAAGGCCAAGAAGTAGCCGTCATCGCTTTCTCGCGCCCGGCGGTCCGCACCGCCGGGTGTGGCAGGCTGGCGTCGTCCCCCGACTCGACCCCGAGGAGTGCTCATGCCGATCGAGGTTGGCGCCGAGGCGCCGGACTTCGTGCTGAAGGACCAGAACAACCAGGAGGTCCGCCTGTCGGACTTCCGGGGCCGGCGCACCGTGCTGCTGGTTTTCTACCCGCTGGCGTTCACCGGCACCTGCCAGGGCGAGCTGGCCGAGGTGCGGGACAACCTCGACGAGTACGTGAACGACGACGTCCAGGTGCTGACGGTCAGCGTCGACTCGGCCTACAGCCACAAGATCTGGGCCGACCGGGAGGGCTACCAGTTCCCGATGCTTGCCGACTTCTGGCCGCACGGCGCCGTCGCCCAGGCGTACGGGGTCTTCAACGAGGTGGCCGGCTTCGCCAACCGGGGCACCTTCGTCATCGACAAGGCCGGCGTGGTCCGCTTCGCCGAGATGAACGGCCCGGGCGAGGCCCGCGACCAGCAGGGCTGGCGCAAGGCCATCGCCGACGCGACCGCCGGATAGGGGTACGCCGTGCGGCCGGGCCGGCGGCGAGCAGGTAGGCTTGCCAGCCACCGGCCCGCCGCACACGGGCGATCCGGGCGCGTAGCTCAGTGGGAGAGCACCCGCCTTACAAGCGGGGGGTCGCAGGTTCGAAACCTGCCGCGCCCACCCTTCGCCACCAGCGGAAACCGCCCCGAGAAGATCAGTTCCCGGGGCGGTGACAGCAGCGAGGTCTACGAGAGCCGTCCGTCGAACGCCTGACGCATCGCGTCAAGGTTGGCAGCAGCCATCCCGTGGCCAGCGGCCCGGCTACTCCGCGACGAAGACTCCCACGCCGGGCAGGGTCTCGGTCATACCTTTGATCCGCAACACCTGCATGGCGCGGTCGATCACCGGCTCAGTAACCCCGTAGTGCTCGATCAACTCTCGCCGACTGGGCAGTTTGGAGCCCGGCTGGAACTCGCCTGACGCGATGCGTTCGGCGAGGTCGTCGGCGATCTGTTCGTAGCGGTAACGCGGTGGCACGTGGTTCTCCTCGGTTGGCAACACGAGTAGACCACCTACGTCAGCCCTTGACTACCCAACGGTACCTGTGGGGGGTTGCCGAGGAGGTCGATTCCCTCGGTTGGCGCTGTGGGCCGTCCTCGCCGGCGTGGATGTCCGGCGCGTCCCCCCGCCTCGGGCATCCACGCCTCCAGATTGCTGCGGCACGAGGAGGCGGCAGTGTGTCCTTTGGCTTGGGCAGCACGGCAGACCACGGCGCGAGCGGGAGTGGCGAGCTGGTGAAGCGAGTCTCGTACGACGAGTACGTCTTGGCGGTGGCGCTGACTTTGGCTCGCCGTCACCGGCCCGTCTGGTCCTGGCGGCATTGGCGGCGCATCTGCCGCTGCGGAGGCGAGCTGCCATGTCGAAGCCGCCACCGCATTCCGATCAACCGCGGCCACTGGCCCAGCCAGGATGGCCCGCAGTGACCACTCACCACCCGACCAAGCCGGCCTGGACGTGCGGCGCCTGTGCGGGGGAGTGGCCATGCGAGACCCGGCGCCGAGAGCTGCGGGCCGAATACGACCGAGCCCGAGTGTCGCTGGCCCTCTACCTGGCCGCCCATCTCGTCGACGCCGCGCAGGACCTGGTCCACGTTCCCGCCAGTCACCTGCACTACCGCTTCCTCGGCTGGACGCGATGAGCATCCTGCGGCCTGGCGACGAGAAGTTCCACTACAGCGACGGCTCGCACAAGTGGATCCCACCGAACCCGGACTACGACCAGGAAGTCTGGGATGAGCAGGTCCACCAACACAAGCAGGGCCACCTCAGGAACGAGCGCCCGAAGGTCCGCATTCAGCGCCTCGTCTGACGGCAGCGAAGTACAGCAACCGGCCAGCCGAACCGCGCCCCCGATCCCCGTTGTCTGCCGAGGTTCATAGCGGGAGTCCTGGGCCGGCCCTGCCGTGACACGGGAGCCGACTCAGTCTGTTTCCGCAGCGTCCGTAGGTACGTCAAGGCCGTCTCGACGTGAACGGCGATGTCAGGACTGGGTGCGGGTCCACTGCTGGTTGGTGCCAGTTCCGCAGGTGTACTGAGTGATGTCGGTGCCGTCTGCGGTGCCGCTGCTCACCACGTCCAGGCACTTGCCGCTGTGTCGGGCGCGCAGCTGGTAGTAGTTGCCGGTGGCGACCCACTGCCACTGCTGGTTGCTGCCCCCGCCGCAGCTGTACTGGATGACGTTGGCGTTGTTGGCGGTGGAGGCGTCGGCGACGTCGAGGCATTTGCCGCTGTTCTGGTTGACGATCCGGAAGTAGCCGCTACCGGCGTCGCGGAACTCCCACTTCTGGTTCGCACCGCCGTTCCAGGACCACTGTTTGGCTTCGGCGTTGTCGGTGACGGCCTGGTCCAGCACGTCGACCACCTTGCCGCTGTTGCGGTTGGTGATGCGGTAGTAGAGCGGTGCCTCCCCGGTGACGGTGCCCGCGGCGGTGTCGATGGTGATGGTGGGATACCAGGTCAGGCTCATGGTCGTGGCCGAAGGGAAGGCGATCGGCAACCACACGTACTGGGAGTCGTTGACCGGCCCGCCCCAGGCGCCGGCCCAGCGGTCGCCGAGGTAGAGGTAGCTCGTCGACGACGTGCCCTGGATGGGGAGCACGAAGGCCGACTGGGAGCGGAAAGTGGTCGAGTCCCCGACGTTGGTCATGCCGGTCCACGGGCCGGAAATGCTGGACGCCGTGGCGTACCTGGCCTGGTTCGGGCTCCAACCGGTCAGGCCCGAGGTGAGCAGGAAGTACGTGCCACCGCGCTTGAACAGAGCCGGTGCCTCACGGTTGCCGTCGTTCCAGAAGTTGCCGACCAGCGTGGCCACGGAGAGATAGTCGGCGGTGAGGCGATAGATGAGCAGGTCGCGGTTCTCGTCGCCGGCGGAGGCCATGTAGGCGGTACCGCCGTCGTTGTAGAGCGTGATGTCTCGCGACATGTTTCCCAGCGGCCGGAAGCTGCCGTGGTACGTGTAGGTGCCGTCCACGGTGGCCGAGGAGGCGACGGCGGCCCTGGCCTCGCCGTAGTCGCTGCCGTTCTCCTTGTGCATCCACATCACGTACCGGTTGGTGCTGGCGTTGTAGATGACCTTCGGCCGCTCGATGTTGGCCGACTGCAGTTCCGCCGCCGACGACTGGGTCAGCACGTTGTTGCGGAACTCCCAGTCGCGCAGGTTGGTGGAGCGGTAGACGGAGACGGCCCGGAACGTGTTGTTGGCGTTGCGGTTCTCACCGAACCAGTAGTAGTAGTCGCCGACCTTGAGTACCCCACCGCCGTGCGCGTGCAGCACGTTGCCGGCGGTGTCGGTGAACTGTGTGCCGTTGGAGATCGTGACCGGCGCGGCCTGGGCCGGGGCGGCGGCCATGGTGGTTACCGCCACGATCGCCGTTCCGACCAGGGTGAGCGCCGCCATCAGGGATACAAGCCGTCTGTTGCGTCTCACTACGTTCGTCCTTCCGTGGGCGGGCGGCGACCCGCCGCCGACTGCGGACGACGGCGCCACCGTCCGAACCAATCCATTCATGAATGTACATCTGTCGTCGTCGACTACCTCATCCGCCGGCTGGTGCCGTTGTGGGAGCCAGTGAGTCCCACCGGGGTCAGGCGCGATCCGCGACCATCACCCGACTGTGGGCGAGTGACGCACGGCGGATCGGCAGGGCGAGTGCCCGCGCCGTGTCGAGCAGGTCGTGGTCGCCGGTGACGGTGAAGCCGTGTCGGGCGAGCAGGGCGGCCATGGCGGCGGGCGTCCAGGTCGAGCGCCACGGCTCGGTAGCCCAGACACTCCGCCGGCCGGTGGACGCCATCAGCAGCCGTGCGACGAGCCGGCCCAGCGTCAGGGATTTCCCGGGGAGCTGGAAGTTGACGATGAGGCGGCTCGTCGGCGCAGAGCACGCGGCGATCGCGGCAACCGTCGTGGACACCTCGGCAGCCGTCAGGTACGGCACGACCCCCTCCCAGATCCACGTCGTCGGCTCGCCGGGGCGATGCCCGGCGGCTGCCAACGCCTCGGCGAGGCGGTCGCGGCCGAAGTCCACCGGCACGAACGTCGGTGAAGTGCCGGGCAGGCCCTCGGCGCGTTCGCGTTTGTCGCGCTGGCTGCTCGGCTGGTCGACCTCGAAGACCGTCTTGTCGGCGAGTTCCGGCATCCGCCAGGCGCGACCGTCCAGCCCTGCCCCCAGGATCACCACCTGCGAGCTGCGATGGTCACGTACGGCGTCGTCGATCGCCACCGTGCGGGGCACCATCATCTCGGCGCAGGCCCGTACGGTCTCGTAGTCGACCCGTTGCCGCCACGGCTTGGGCGCGGAAGCGCCGCGTACCCAATCGACGGGCTCCCGCTCGTCGGCGCGGAGCAGGCGCATGGCCGTCGGGTCCGCGAAACGGCCGGGAGCGATCAGGCCGTCCGCCGCCGCGCGGCCCTGGCAGACGAGCACCGCCGTACGGCTCGCGGATGGCGTCGTCGGCATAGCTCGCGCTCCTGTCCGTGTCGCGGCATCGGCTCTGGGTGCCGACGCTACCGTCGCACGAAGCCGGTCGGCCCGTTGGTCTCAGTCTCCACGACCGTCACTTGACCGCACCGGATAGCCTTCGCGGCTATGGGCGCGATCAAACCGTGGCACCTCGCGGTCCTCAGCATCTGTTGTCTGCTGCCGACGGTGGTGGCGATCGCCGGTGGAGTCTGGGCCGTACGCCGCAACCGCACCCGGCGCTGAGTCGAGGCGACACGCATGACCAACGCGGACGAGCACGGTCACCCCGAACCGCCCGTCGCGGGCGACGAGACCGCCACACTGCTGGGCTCCCTGGACCGCCAGCGCGCCACCCTGGCCTGGAAGACCGGTGGTCTCGACGCGGCTGGCCTGCGGGCGACGCTCGGCCCGTCGTCGATCACCCTGGGTGGGCTGCTCAAGCACCTGGCGCTGGTCGAGGACCTCTACTTCTCGCTCAAGCTGGCCGGACGTTCACCCGGGCCACCGTGGGACACCGTCGACTGGGACGCCAACCCCGGCTGGGAGTGGCGCTCGGCCGCCGAGGACACCCCCGAGCAGCTCTACACGCTGTGGCGGGAGGCCGTGGCGCGCTCCCGGGCCACGGTCACCGAGTTGCTGGCCGACGGCGGCCCGGAACAGCTCGCCCGGGGCGAGTGGCCCGACGGTCGGGTGCCGAGCCTGCGCCGGGTCCTGGTCGACCTCATCGAGGAGTACGCGCGGCACGTCGGGCACGCGGACCTGATCCGGGAGTCGGTGGACGGGCTCACCGGCGAGGACCCGCCCCGCTGAACGTGGCCCACTGCGACAGGGCCGCGGGGCACCGCCAGAATGGGCGCGTGCAGGACACCGTCGCCGTCGCGCTGATCACCTCACTGTCCACGTTGGCCGCCGCGGCCCTGACCGGGCTGGTCGGCGCGTTCAGCACCCGCCGGCAACTCGCCCACCAGCTCACCGTCGCCGGGCAGGAGAGCGCCGACCGATGGGCGACCCGGCGTGACGAGCTGCGGCGCGACGCGTACGTCGGGTTCCTCAGCGCCTGCGACGCGGCGTACCGGCGGCTGGACCGCCGGTGGGTCGAGCCGGGCGTGGACGGGGCCACGCCCGGCTACGACGAGACGTACGCGGCGATGCGCGCCGTGGACGAGGCGTACAACCTGGTGTTGTTGGAAGGCCCGGCGGACGTCGCGGCGGCGGGCCGGTCGGTGCTGGCCAGCCTCACGACGGAGTACGCCGAGCAGCGCCGGCTCGCCGACGAGCCGGGCGACGCGGCGGTGCCGCTTCGCGACCGGCACCGGGAGCGCTGGCTCGCGGCCATCGAGGTACGGACCAATCGGCGCGTCGCGTTCGTCGACGTCGTGCGTTCCGTGTTGGGCCGGGAGGAGTGACGCAGCTGGGTGGGGTATCTCAGCTGGTGAAACCCCCGTCGACGTTGACCACCGCCCCGGTCACGTAGCCCGCCTCGGGGCTGGCCAGGTGCGCGACGGTCGCCGCGATGTCGGCGGGTCATGCAAACGATCATGTCGACGGCTCGTCTTCGAGTCTGGCGGCCATCGGACCACTCGTTCCCAGCGCCGGGTCCGTTTCCCGCCGCCGGCCAGGGACGCCCTATCCTCGTGACGGAGCGTACGGGGGGGCATGATCGTGGAGCTGGCAGACGTCGACGCGGTGCTGTTCGACATGGACGGCACCCTGGTCGACTCCGACGCCGCCGTCGAGCGGGCGTGGGAGCGCTGGGCGTCCGAGTACGCCGTCGAGCCGGCGGCGGCGCTCGCGATCGCGCACGGCAGGCCCGCCGATCAGACGATCCGCCGGCTCCTTCCCTCGCTCGACGAGGCAGCGGTCGCCGTGGCGGCGGCACGGCAGTTGGCGTTGCAGTACGACGACCTGTCCGACGTGACCGCCACCCCGGGCGCCCTCGAGCTGCTGTCGACGTTGGCCCGGTTGGGGTTGCCCTGGGCGGTGGTGACCAGCGCCGACGTCCGGCTGGCCGAGGCCCGGCTCGGTGCCGCCGGCATCACCGCGCCCGTGCTGGTCACCGTCGAGGACGTGCGCGCGGGCAAGCCGGCCCCGGAGGGCTACCTGCGGGCCGCCGCGCTGCTCGACGTGCCACCGGCGCGCTGCCTGGTCGTCGAGGACGCCGAGGTCGGGTTGCAGGCCGGGCGCGCGGCGGGCGCGATGACCGCCGCGCTCAAGGGACTCGACGGCGACCTGCGGCTGGTCGACCTGACGCAGCTGGCGTACGGGTTCGCATCGGTGCCCACGGCACGCTGACCCCAGCACCGCAGTACGGCACCCGGCAGCGCGACAGCGCCAACGGGTCGCATCAGGCGAGCCGCTCGGCCAGCCAGGGGAGCAGGGCGTCGGCCTGCGCCTGCTGGAACGCCCGTACGGTGGGGATGCCGGGCGGCGGCGGACGGCGGGCGCTGTCGGCGAAGAAGCCGGCCAGTCCGGCGTACACCCCGGTGAGCGCGGCCGGGTCGACACCGGCGGTGAGCGGCAGCCGGCGCAGCATCGCCTCGGTGTCGTGCCCGCCGTAGAGCCGGACGTTCACCAGCAGCAAGGCGGTGTCCAGCCAGGCCGGCCCCCGGCAGGCCCACGGCCAGTCGACGACGGTCACCGTGCCGGCCGCGTCGAGCAGCAGGTTGTCGGCCCGCACGTCCAGGTGGCAGAGCGTGTCCCCGCTCAGCGCGGCGACGCCCTCGTCGGCGGCGTGCCGCAGGTCGTCCAGGTGGGCCCGAACCCACGGATCGAGTCGTGGCGGCGGGTCGGCGGCGATCCGGTGCCAGCCGGCGAAGTCCCCGGCCAGCAGCTCGGCGGCGGCCGGCACGTGCGCGACGGGGTTCGGGGTGAGCGCGACGGCCATCGCCTCCAGGGCGTCCAGCACGCGGGTCAGCTCGTCGGCCCGCCACGGGGTTGTCGGGTGTCGTCCGTCCACGTCGGAGAAGACCAGTGCCACCCACTCGCCGTCGTCGTGGCAGCCCAGCAGGCGGGGTGTCGGCGCTGTCGGCGGTAGCGCGCCGGCGGTACGGGCCTCGGCGCGGTGCATGACCGGGCTGTCCGGATTCTGTGCCGGGCTGACCGCCTTCACGAAAGCCCGCCGGCCGGTCGCGGTGCGGACCCGGTCGGCGGTGCCCGGCGAGAAGCCACCCGACTGGGACACCGCCTCGACCACCCGATCACCGATGATGCCCTCCACCGCGGATCGGACCGCCGCCGGCAGATCACCCCAGCCGATCCGCGTCGCTGTCCCCTGCATCCCGCCACGGTGCGCCGGCCCCGCCCCGACGAACAACCCATTTCCCGGGCTCGATGATCATGTGGTTGCCGGGCCTCTCCGGGAGATCGGCCCGGGTCGCGGCCCCGTCGCGGGTATCACGGTGGCGGCGTCTGCGTGGTTCTGCGGCACCCGGCCCGACGCGGGCCTGGATTCAGAACATCGAGGTACATCCGGCGCACCGGGGGCGTGGCCACGCGCGGCGGATGATCCAGCTCATCGAGGCCGAACTGGCCGGACTCGGGGTGCCCGAGCTGGGGTTGAACGTCTTCGGAACGAACACCGTGGCGATCGGGCTCTACCGGAGCCTGGGCTTCGAGGTCACCGCGCAGCAGATGGCCAAGCGCATCGACCCGGCGGGCTGAGCCACCCCGGCCCCGGTTCAGGACTGTTCGTCCGACCAGCGGGAAACCGCTGCGGACCGCACCTGGGGAGGAGCGACGGATGACGCATGGCGCCGGACTGACCATCGGTGTGCTCGGCTCGTACGGTGGCCGGAACCTCGGCGATGAGGCGATCCTCACCGGTCTCCTCCTCGATCTACGCATGCAGGAACCGAACGCCCGGATCATCGTCTTCTCCCGCAACCCGGAACACACCCGCGCCGCCCACCCGGACGTCGAGGCGGTGCCCTGGGAAGGCGTCAGCCGTACCGACTCGGCGTTGGTACTGGCTCAACTCGACCTGCTCATCCTGGGCGGCGGCGGGATCCTCTACGACCGGGAGGCCCGCCGCTATCTGCGGGTCGTGCGGGTCGCCCAGGAACGGGGCCTGCCCCTCATCACGTACGCGGTGGGGGTCGGGCCGCTCAGCGACGCGGTCGACACCGGCATGGTCCGGGAGACGCTCGCCAGCGCGACCCAGGTGACCGTCCGCGACCAGGAGTCCCGGATGGTCCTGGAAGAGGCGGGACTGCTCAACCCGATCACGGTCACCGCCGACCCGGCGTTTCTGTTGCAGCCGGCCGACTTTCCGGTGCACCTGCTCAGCGAGGAGGGGGTGCCGGCCGGTAAGAGGCTGGTCGGGATCAGCGTGCGGGAGCCGGGACGGGCCGCCGAACGCCTCGACGTCGACGGTTACCACCGGCTGCTGGCCCAGATCGGTGACTTCCTGGTGCACCGCATCGACGCGTACGTGCTGTTCGTGCCGATGGAACGCGACGACATCCGGCACTCGCACGGGGTGTTGTCGCACATGGTCGCCGCCGAGCGGGGGCGGATCCTGCACGGCACCTACTCACCGGAGCAGGTGCTCGGGCTGATGCGCCACTTCGACCTGGCCGTCGGCATGCGTCTGCACTTCCTGATCTTCGCGGCGATGGTGGGCACGCCGTTCCTGCCGCTGCCGTACGCCGGCAAGGTCTTCGACCTGGCCCAGCGGCTCGGTGTGCCGGCGCTGCGGGGCGTGGAGCGGGAGGTGGAGGGGCCGCTGCTGGCCGAGGTCGACCGGCTCTGGGACGAACGCGAGGAACGCGCCGAGGCCACGGCCCGTCGGGTCGCGGAGGTCTGCGAGCAGGCGCGGGGCACCTCGGAAGTCACCCGTGGCGTGCTGGACAGACTGCGCGCTCAGGCCCTCACCCGAGTCTGACCCGCGTCACACCGCCGGACCGGTCCACCGGTAGCGCCACTCGCGGCCTTCCTCGCGGGCGGACTCCAACTCGTAGATCTGCGCCTCCGCCAGCCCACCGGACCCGATGTGGTGGTGGGTGAGCGGCGGCCGGCCGTTGGTGTCCAGTTCGACGGTCACGGTCTGCCCGTCCGCCGCGCCGCCGACGAG
This sequence comes from Micromonospora sp. NPDC005197, assembly GCF_040608295.1. Classification (NCBI taxonomy): domain Bacteria; kingdom Bacillati; phylum Actinomycetota; class Actinomycetes; order Micromonosporales; family Micromonosporaceae; genus Micromonospora; species Micromonospora sp. NPDC005197. Next base: position 11,287 of record NZ_JBEXHY010000025.1, read on the forward strand.
GAGGATCTGCACGGATGAAGCCATGCGCCCATCCTGCCCGTCACGAGGGCGCCTCGCAGCGGGATACGGGGCAGCGCGAGGGGCCCGACGTGGTTACGGTCGGCGAATGACGGAGCGGACCATCGGCCGCTCTGAGCCCGGCCGCCCGTCGTCATCCGGCGGGTAACAGGCCCGGCGGATACTCCATGCCGTCGTGGGCGCAGGCCGCCGCGGCGACCCGTGCCGCGTACCGGGCCGCCTCGGTCAGGGGCTCGCCCCGCAGCCGCCCGGCGATCAGCCCGGCCGCGAACGCGTCGCCGGCCCCGTTGCTGTCCACCACCGGCCCCGGCGCGGCGGCGGGCGGCACCGGCACCCGCGTGCCGTCGCCCGGGTACAGCTCGGCGCCGTCCGCGCCCCGGGTCACCACCACGGTCCGGGGCGCCAGCGTGCCGGCGAGCGCCGCGGCCCGCTCGCCCAGCCGCACCCCGCTGACCAGGACCAGGTCGGCGACCTCGGCGAACGGCCGGTGGTAGGGGTTCGTGCCGTCCCAGTCGTGCAGGTCGGTGGAGAGCGACACGCCCGCCGGGAGCGCGGCCCGCACGGCGGGCAGCAACGGCACCACCCAGTCCATGATCGAAAGGTGTACGTGCCGGGCGTCCGCGACCAGCTCGGCCACCTCCGCGGGCGCGAACGGCGGGTCGCCCCGCCACGGGCGCGGGTCGTACAGCGAGGTGCGCCGGCCGCCCGGGTCCACCAGGTTCACCGACCGTCGCGTCCCGCCGCTGTCCTGCGCCAGCACCGCCGGCACCGCGGCCCGGGTCAGCGCCGCCCGGACCAGATCGCCGGCCGGGTCCGCGCCGAGCGTGTCGACCACCCGTACCCGCAGCCCGAGCGCCCGGCCGGCCAGCGCCACCCCGGCGCCGGTGTTGCCGATCCGCAGCTCGATCGGTTCGACGGTGTGCGAGTCGGCGGCCGGCAGCGGCAGCGCGGGCACCCGAACCCGCACATCCACCCCGAGCCCGCCGACAACCAGGAGATCGACCATGGTGCCGACGCTAGCCCAGCCCGGCGTGGACACCCCCACACCCCCGACCTGGAGTCGATCAACCCGTCGGCGGCGGGTGTCGTGCGGTGGGCGCTGACGCTCGTCGCCCCGGGCCGCCTATCCTGGGCGCGGGCGGCGGAGGGGGAGTAGGTGCTGGTCATCCATGGGCTGTGGCTGCCCGGCGACGACTCGACCGCTGGCCTCGCGGTCTGGGCCGAGGACAGCGCCGCGCCGCCGGCTCCGGTCCGCCCCGGCAGGCCGCCCCGGGAGCGCCCGCATCCCTTCGCCGCCGGGCACGCGGACCTGGTCGCGGCTCTCGCCGACGCCGCCGAGCCGGCCCGCCCGGCCACCGCGCTGCTCACCCTGCCCACCCGAGCGGGCGCGCCGACCGACTCACCCGAGCTGATCCGGACCACCGTCGCACCCCCGGCCCGCGGCCAGCTCACCCTCGCCGCGTGGCGGGTGCCCGTCCTGGTGTACGCCCCAGACGACGCCCTCGCACTGCTGCGCGCCCTGGACGACCTCCCGGCGGTGCCCGGGGCGACCCTGCGCCACCTCGCCGAGCTGGCCGACTTCGCCGCCGACCTCGTGGCCCGGGGCCGGGTCCTGCCCGGCGTCAGCACGCCGATCCCCACGGCCGGCTCGGTCGATGCCCCTGTCGGCTCGCCGGATGCCGGCGTGGCGTCGCAGGCCGGGTCGGCCGATGTCGACGTGACCGGGCTGGTGGCAGACCGGGCAGCCCAGGTGGCTGCGCGGGCCGTCTGGCGTCCGCTGCTGACCGGCACCGACGCCGCCTGGGCGCGCTCGCTGGCACTGGCGCTGCCGCCCGCAGCCCGCGCCGCCGCCCCCGTCCCGGTCGTCGTCCCCGCTGGGGCTGCCACCGCGCCGTCGGCCGTTGCCGCTACCGCTGCTGCGGTGCCGGCCGCCGAGCTGGTGGCGGACGCGCTCGACGCGCTCACCGACGCCGCCGCCCGAGCGGCCCTCGTGACCACCACGCTGGCCCGAGGAGTACGCCCTGGCGGGCCCGCGCCGGCCTGGTTGGCCGCGCTCGCCGGCCCCCGCCGCGACTTCACCGTCGACCGGGCCGCACTGGACATCCTGCGCGCCGAACTCGACGACTGGCAGCGCGACGCGGCCGGCGGCGCCGTCCGGGCCAGCTTCCGCCTGGTGGAGCCGGCCCCCGACGAGGTCACCGAGCCGATCCTGGCCACCCGCCCGCTGCCGGGCGACGCGCCGCCCGCGTCTGTTCGCACGGGCGGCGGTGAGCTGGCCGAGGGTGGCCCGACAGGCGGCGAGGACTCCCCGGCGGCGCGGTGGCGGCTGGAGTTCGGGTTGCAGGCGGCCGATGAGCCGGGGCTGCACATCGACGCCGGGGAGGTCTGGCGGGCGCACCCGCTCGACGGTCTCGCCGACCGTACGGCCAGCCCGCAGGAGACCCTGCTCGCGGAGCTGGGCCGGGCCAGCCGGCTCTGGCCCGACCTGGACGCCGCGCTGCGCACCGCCGCGCCCGAGGCGATGGAGTTGGACGTCGAGGGCGCCCACCGGTTCCTCAGCGAGGGCGCCCCGGTGCTGCACGCCGCCGGCTTCGGGGTGCTGCTGCCCTCCTGGTGGCGGCGTCCGTCGGCGCGGCTCGGCGCTCGGCTGCGCGCCCGCAGCCGGACCGCGCCCGGCACGGTGGCCAGCACCGAGGCCGGCGTCGGGTTGGACGCGCTCGTCGACTACCGCTGGGAGGTCGCGCTCGGCGACCAGCCGCTGTCGGCCGACGAGCTGGCGGCGCTGGCCGAGCTGAAGACCCCGCTGGTACGGCTGCGCGGCCGATGGGTGGAGCTGGACCCGGGTCGGCTCGCGGCCGGTCTGCGTCTGCTGCGCTCGGCCGGCGAGCTGACCGTCGCCGACCTGTTGCGCCTCGGGCTCGCCGACGGCGACGACACCGAGGCGCTGCCGGTGCTGGAGGTGACCGCCGACGGGGCGCTGGGCGACCTGCTCGCCGGCGCGGTCGAGCGCCGGCTCACCCCGCTCGACCCGCCGCCGGGTTTCCAGGGCACGCTGCGGCCGTACCAGCGGCGGGGACTGGCCTGGCTGGCGTTCCTGCGGTCACTCGGCCTGGGCGGGGTGCTCGCCGACGACATGGGGCTGGGCAAGACCGTGCAGTTGCTGGCGCTGCTCGCCGGGGACCCGCCGGAGGCCGGACCGACCCTGCTGGTCTGTCCGATGTCGCTGGTCGGCAACTGGCAGCGGGAGGCGGCCCGGTTCACGCCGACGCTGCGGGTGCACGTACACCATGGGGCGGAGCGGGCGCGGGGGGCGGAGTTCACGACTGCCGTGCACGGCGCGGACCTGGTCCTCACCACCTACTCGGTGGCCGCGCGCGACGCCGTCGACCTGGCCGGCATCGACTGGCACCGGGTGGTGGTGGACGAGGCGCAGGCGATCAAGAACGCGTCGACCCGGCAGGCCGAGGCGGTCCGCGCGCTGCCGGCCCGGCAGCGGGTGGCGGTGACCGGTACGCCGGTGGAGAACCGGCTCGCCGATCTCTGGTCGATCATGCAGTTCGCCAATCCGGGGCTGCTCGGCCCGGCCGCGACGTTCCGCAAGCGGTTCGCCGAGCCGATCGAGCGCCACGGCGACGTCGAGGCCGCCGAGCGGCTGCGCCGGATCACCGGCCCGTTCGTGCTGCGTCGGCTCAAGACCGACTCGTCGATCATCTCCGACCTGCCGGAGAAGCTGGAGATGGAGGTGCTCTGCAACCTCACGGCCGAGCAGGCCGCCCTGTACCGGGTGGTGGTCGACGACATGCTGGCCCGGATCGAGACCAGCGACGGCATCGAGCGACGCGGGCTGGTGCTGGCCACCATGACGCGGCTCAAGCAGGTCTGCAACCACCCCGCCCAGCTGCTGCGCGACGGCTCGGCGCTGGAGGGCCGCTCCGGCAAGCTGGCCCGGCTGACCGAGATCCTGGAGGAGGTGCTGGCGGCGGGGGAGCGGGCGCTGCTGTTCACCCAGTACGCGGAGTTCGGCGCGATGTTGCGCGGTCACCTGTCGGCGCGCTTCGGCCGCGAGGTGCTGTTCCTGCACGGTGGGCTCGGCAAGGCCGAGCGGGACGCCCTGGTGCAGCGCTTCCAGTCGGCCGACGGCCCGCCGCTGTTCGTCCTGTCCCTCAAGGCCGGTGGCACCGGGCTCACCCTGACCGCCGCCAACCACGTGGTGCACGTGGACCGGTGGTGGAACCCGGCGGTCGAGGACCAGGCCACCGACCGGGCGTTCCGGATCGGGCAGCGCCGGCGGGTGCAGGTCCGCAAGTTCGTCTGCGCCGGCACCGTGGAGGAGAAGGTCGCCGCGATGATCGCCGACAAGCGCGCCCTCGCCGAGCGGGTGGTGGGCACCGGCGAACAGTGGATCACCGAGCTGTCCACGGGTCAGCTGCGGGAGCTGTTCGCCCTGGAGGCCGGGGCGGTGGTGGAGTGATGAGCACGGACCGGTTCGCCGACTACGGCCGTCCCCGACGGGTCGACGGTGGGCTGCGGGCGCGCAGCGCCCGAGGCGCGATCGGGCGGTCCTGGTGGTCCCGGCGCTTCCTGGAGGTGCTGGAGTCGTTCGCGCTCGGCACCCGGCTGACCCGTGGCCGGTCGTACGCGCGGGCCGGTCAGGTGCTCCGGCTCGACATCGCGCCGGGCCGGGTCACCGCCCAGGTGCAGGGTTCCCGGCCCCGCCCGTACGAGGTCTCCATCGCGCTGGCGACGTTCCCGGCCGCGCTCTGGACCCGGATCGAGGACGAGTTGGCCGGGCAGGCGTTCTTCAGCGCCCGCCTGCTCGCCGGGGACCTGCCCGACGAGCTGGAGGAGCTGTTCGTGGCGGCGGGCGCCCCGCTCTTCCCGGCCGCCGTGGACGAGCTGACCCAACGCTGCAACTGCCCCGACTTCGCGGTGCCGTGCAAGCACCTCGCGGCCACGTTCTATCTGCTCGCCGAGGCGTTCGACGCGGACCCGTTCGAGCTGCTGCACTGGCGTGGCCGCTCGCGCGCGGACCTGCTCGACCGGTTGCGCGCCCGCCGGGCCGAGGCCACCGGCACGGCGGTGTCGCCCGCGCCGGCTGCCGCCCCCGTGTCCACTTCGGACGTCAGTTCGTCCGCGGTGGACGCGCTGCCGCCGGTCGGTGCGGCCCGGGCGCTCGCCGGGCTGGCGACCACCCCCCTCGCGGAGGCGGTGGACCGCTTCTGGGCGTCGCCGGTGCCGCTGCCCGACCGGCCACCCCGACTGGCGACCGGGCCGGATCTCCTGCTGCGCCAGCTCGGCCCGCCGGCGCCGGCCATCGGAGGGCCGGGCCTGCTGGAGCGGCTGCGTCGTGCGTACCGGGCGTTCGGCCCGGGGTGAGCCCTCACGTCCAGCGGCGGCGGAACCGCCACATGATCGCCGCGTTGGCCACCAGCACCACCGCGCAGATCGCGCCGGCCAGCCGGCCGGCGAACACGGCCATCGCCGGGAGCGACGCCCACAGCACGATGGTCAACAACATCAGGTAGCGGCCCCTGCGGGCTCGGACCCGGTGGTCCAGCCGGGCGAAGAAGGCCGGGTCACTCTCCCGGAGCTGACGGGTGATCTGGTCGAACCTGCGCTGATCCTCTTTGCTGAGCATGGCGCTGCCTTCCCCTCACGCGTTCAGCGGTTCGGCGGCATACCCGCTGCGGCGGCGGCTCACGCTCGCCCGCTCCTCCTTTTCCCAGCGTGAGGACACTTCACGTCCGGCTTAGCCGAGCCTTAAGTTTGCCTGTGGTGGTGAACGACGCGGAACGTGTCGCGTACGGCGGCCAGGTCCGATCCGTACCCGGCTGCCGCACGTCCGCCCTGCTGGGAAGGTCGGAGCCCGGCCCGCGTCCCCGGCCTGCCACGAACGCGGTGGTGAGGGCTGTCTTAAGTGCCCTCACCGGCGCGTTCGGCTCACCTTGAAGGCACCTGAGCGCTTGGTTACCTTGCCGTAGCAACCCCCTCAGGCAACAGTCGCCGCACCTGCCGCACCTGCTCGGTCGCAGCTTCCGGCGCTCATCAGAAATCGGGATTGGTACATGGCCGACCAGAATGTGCCACCACGTCGACCGCGGGACGACCGCGGCTGGGACGGACGCCAGCACCACACCTCGGACAGTTACGGCGACCCCACCGCGTCCGCGTCGTACGGATACGACTCGCCCCACCCCTACCAGGGCGGCTACCCGGCGCAGGGGGACCCGCGCGAGCAGTACGGCGACGGGTACGCGCACGCCGGACAACCCGCCCCCGCCCCGCGTGGGCCGCAGTGGGTCGGCCCGGAAGGTCTGGGTCGTCCGGCCCCGGCGCGTCCGGCCGGTGCTGGACTGCCCACCCTGGACGATGACGACGAGCCGGGCCGCAAGGTCGGCCGGCGCAAGGCCATTGTCGCGCTCGGTGGCACCGCCGCCGTCGTGGCCGGTGGCGCGGCGCTCGCCATGACGCCGCAGTTCCGCAGCCTCTTCGGTGACGAGGCGGCCGCGGGCGACGCGACGGGCAACACGGTGACCGACGGGACCGCGGCGCGTCCCAGCGGCCAGCAGCCCAGCACGGTGCGTACCTACACCGAGCAGAACGAGAGCTACATGGGCTCCCGGGCCGGCGAGGCGCTGAAGAAGAACGCGCCGACCGGTGGCCGGACCTTCTCCGGCCCGGCGGCGGCCGCCGCGGAGACCACGGTGACCGTCAAGACCGTGCTCGCCAAGGACCCGATCCTGCACCTGGCCCGGCGGGCCACCTTCGGCGCGACGCCCGCCGTGGTCGCCGACATCAAGCGCCAGGGCATCGACGCGTGGATCCGCGGGCAGCTCGACCCGGACAAGATCGAGCCGAGCAAGGCCGAGCTGAAGCTCGCCGAGCTGCCCACCCAGACGCTCTCGGTGGAGCAGCTGCGGACCCAGCGCGACAAGCTCAACGAGCAGGGCGCCCAGCCGGAGCGTGAGGTGGTCGACGCCACCCTGGCCCGCCAGATCTGGTCGAAGCGCCAGCTGTTCGAGGTCATGGTCGACTTCTGGAACGACTTCCTGCACGTCGCCGCCGACTTCGACGGCGGCGAGGTGTACCGCACGTCGTTCGACAAGGACGTGGTACGCAAGCACGCGCTGGGCAGCTACCCCGAGATGCTGGTCGCGGCGAACAAGCACCCCGCGCTGCTGATCTACCTGAACCAGAAGGACTCCCGCAAGGACGCCATCAACGAGAACCTCGCCCGGGAGAACCTGGAGCTCTACTCGGTCGGCGTCGACGGCGGCTACAAGGAGGGCGACGTCCGGCAGGCCGCCATGCTGCAGACCGGCCGTGGCGTCGACGACAAGGGCCAGTACGTCCTGCGCGTCAACCAGCACTACATGGGCAAGGTGAAGATCCTCGGCTTCACCCACGCCAACACGTTCAGCATCAAGGACGTCAACAACCCGACGGCCAAGGAGATCGCCGCCGTGGACGCGGCGATCGACAAGTACATCACCTACATCGCGCTGCACCCCTCGACCGCGAAGTACGTGGCGCAGAGCCTCGCGACCCGGTTCGTCTCGGACACCCCGCCGAAGTCCCTCGTGGACCGGCTGGCCAAGTCGTACACCAGCAACAACGGCATGATCAAGCCGGTGCTGATGACGCTGTTCAGCTCGTCGGAGTTCTGGGCGGCGGTGGGTCAGAAGGTGCGCCGGCCGATGGAGTACCTGGTCGCCACGTACCGCACCCTGGGCGTCGCGCCGGAGGCGTCGGCGAAGAACGACAACGGCGACAACAAGCGCACCCCGTTCGCCCGGGGCCTGCGGCAGATCCAGGACAAGCTGCGTGAGCTGGGCCAGTACCCGATGGGTCAGCCCACCCCGGACGGCTACCCCGACGTCTACGTCGCGTGGACCTCGGCCGGCACGATGGTCAACGGCTGGAACGAGGCCGGCGAGATCGTGGCGGGCTACCGCACCGCCTTCACGTACACGGCGCCGGAGAAGCTGGTCGCCAAGCCGCCGGCCACCGCCGGGGCGTACGTGGACGCGCTCTCGATGCGACTGGTCAACCAGAAGCTGAGCACCCGGGAGAAGAACCTGATCCTCGGCGTGGCCGGCGTGCCGGCGACCGCCAAGGTCGATGCCACGTTCAACGGGGCCATCACCGCCGTCGCGCGGGCGATCCTCGCGTCCCCCCAGCACCACCTCCGGTGAGGCACCCGATGGAGAAGACTGTGTACAACTCTTTCCCCCTGCACCCCGAATGCCCGGACCTGCGGCGACTGGCCGACAACCCGGCCGAGGCTCTGTTGCGCGCGGAGGCCGACCTGGTCGCCGCCGAGAACGCGGCCGAGGCCGACCGCTACCGCACGCTGGAGGACCTGGAGGAGGCCCAGCAGGACGGGCGCGGCGTCACCCGACGGACGTTCGTCGCCGGTGCGGCGGCCACCGCCACCGCCCTGGCCACCGCGCAGTTCGTCACCACCTCGGCGTCGTTCGCGGCGACCAAGACCGGCACGCTGATCCACGTCTTCCTCTACGGCGGCCTGGACGGGCTGAGCCTGGTCGCGCCGGACAACGACCCGGTACTCGCCAAGGCCCGGCCCGACCTGCTGCTCGGCGACGACTCGCTGGCCCTGAGCCGCGGCTTCAAGCTGACCAGCGCGTTCAAGCCGCTGGAGCAGTACCTCAAGGCCGGTCAGCTGGGCTTCATCCCGGCGGTCTCCGACGAGCGGCTGTCCCGCAGCCACTTCCAGGCCGCGGACGCCTGCAACCTGGGCGGCCTGCCCAACGAGACCGGCGGCCGGGGCTGGCTCGACGGCCTGGTCGACCACCTGGGCAAGGGCACCGCGTTCCGTAGCGTCGGCATCGGCAGCACGCTGCCCCGCTCGCTGGTCGGCAACAACGGCGCGCTCTCGCTCAACAGCGTCGGCTCGCTGCGGCTCAACGGCGACGACAAGTTCCGGGCCGCCACCGAGAAGGCCATCAAGGGGCTCTTCACCGGGATCAACCACCCGGTCGAGGAGGCCGTGCAGGAGGGCATGGGCGCGCTGGCCACGGCGCAGAAGCTCGCCGCCAAGCCGTACCAGCCCGCCGCGGGCGTCAAGTACGAGGGCGTCGGCAACGCGTTCCAGCAGCTCGCGCAGCTGATCAAGGGTGGTGCCAACGTCCGGGTCGCGACCGTCGGCATGGGCGGCTACGACACCCACGAGAACCAGGGCACCCGCGAGGGCGGCCAGCTGCACCGCCGGCTGAACGAGCTGGCCAGCGCGATGGCGGCGTTCTTCACCGACCTCGGCCCGCAGGCCGCCGACGTCACGATCATGGTGTCCAGCGAGTTCGGCCGCCGGGTCAGCTCGAACACCGGCGGCACCGACCACGGCCACGGCGGCGTGGTCACCGTCCTGTCCGGCAAGAAGCTGGCCGGATCGCTGCTCGGCACCTGGAACGGCCTGGACAAGCTGGACTCCGGTGACGTGCCGGAATACAACAACATGTTCAACGTGTACGGCTCCCTGGCGCAGGGCCGCTTCGGGCTCACCAACGCCGAGGTGCAGAAGGTGTTCCCCCGCATGAAGTACGCACCGATGAAGCTGTACGCGTGACGCATTCGCACACCCACGCCGCCGGCCGCCGCACCGGGACGACCTCGTCCTGGCACGGCGGCCGGTCGGCGGAACCCGTACCCCCGCAGATCCCGGCCCGGCGCGGACCCGCCGGCCGGCGGCTGCTGGCCGCGCTGCTCCTGGTCGGGCTGCTCGCCAGCGTGCTGCCCTGGTGGCTGGGCACCCCCGCCGGTTCGCTGCGGACCACCGCGGCCACCGTCACCGCGGCCGGCCGGATCACCGGCCTGATCGCCGGCTACCTGCTCCTGGCGCAGGTGCTCATGATGAGCCGGCTGCCGGTGCTGGAGCGGTGGATCGGCGGCGAGCAGCTCGGCCGCTGGCACCGCGACATCGGCGCGACGCTGCTGGTCGCCGTGCTGTCGCACCTGTCGCTGATCCTCGTCGGGTACGCCGACCTGCGAAACCACTCGGTCCTCGCCGAGGTGGGCACGCTGCTCGGCGGCTACGAGGACATGCTCTCGGCCTTCGTCGCCACCGGCATCATGCTGGTGGTCGGCTTCAGCAGCGTCCGGGCGATCCGCCGGGCGCTGCCCTACGAGGCGTGGCACCTGCTGCACCGGTCGAGCTATCTGGTGCTGCTGCTCGGCTACGGGCACCAGTTCACCCACGGCGCGCAGCTCTACAAGCCGGGCCCGGTGCGGACCGGCTGGATCGCCCTGTACCTGCTGGTGGTCGCCGCCCTGCTCTGGGGTCGGGTGATCGCGCCACTGGCGTTCAACCTGCGTTACCGGCTGCGGGTGGCCGACGTGGTCGCGGAGAGCCCGGACACCATCTCCATCTACCTCACCGGGGAGCGGCTGGGCCGCCTGGAGATGCTCGGCGGGCAGTACTTCCGCTGGCGCTTCCTCACCCCCGGCTGCTGGTGGCAGTCGCACCCGTTCTCCGTCTCGGCCGCCGCCAACGGCCGCTGGCTGCGGCTCACCGTCAAGGTCGTCGGCCGGCACACCGCCGACCTGCGCGACCTGGACCCGGGAACCCGGGTCTGGGCCCACGGCCCGTCGGGCACCTTCACCGCCGCGCACCGGGTGCGCGAGCGGGCGCTGCTGATCGCCGGTGGCAGCGGCATCACGCCCATCCGGGCCATGCTGGAAGAGCTGCCGCCGGGCGCAGCCCTGATCTACCGGGCCCGTACGCCGGCCGACGTGCTGCTCAGCCGGGAACTGGACTGGCTGGCCCAGGAACGCGACACCTCCATCTGGTACGTCATCGGCTCCCGCGACGACCCCGGCCCCCGCCAGCTCATGAGCCCGGACGGGCTGCGCCAACTGGTGCCCGACGTGGCCCGGCGCGACGTCTACCTCTGCGGGCCCTCCGGGCTGGTCGAGCAGTCGGTGCGCGCGCTGCGCCGTGCCGGCGTGCCCCGCCGGCAGATCCACCTGGCCACCTTCGAGCTGTAGGAAGGCATCGCATGCGTCGCGCGTTGTTCGCGATCACCGGTCTGGCCGCCAGCACCACCGCCCTGGTGGTGCTCAAGGGCTCGCCGGGCGCCACCCAGGTCGCCCAGAACCTGCCGACCGCGCAGCCGGTCAACCCCGCCGGGCCGGGCGTCGACCCGAGCGCCGACCCCGAGGCGCCCGGGACCGACCCGGCTGGCGCGGGCCCGAAGCCGTCGGTGACCGCCGGCCCCTCCACGTCGCCCAAGCCCAGCAAGACCACCGCCCGCCCGTCGGGCACGAAGACCACCGCGAAGGCGCCCTCGGCGCCGAAGACCACCACCAAGGCGCCCCAGTCGACCACCCGCCGGGTCACCGGCCCTCCGGTGGACACGGCCAATGGCTACGGGTACGTGCAGGTGCAGATCGTGGTCTCCGGCAGCAAGATCATCGAAGCCACCACCCTGGCGTTGCCGAGCGGCGGCGAGTCCGACATCCACAGCGGCGACGTGCGGGACACGTACAACGGCACCGGCGCTCCCAACACCCCCAGTGAGGTGGTGCGGAAACAGAGCGCCAACCTGAACACCGTCTCCGGCGCCACCGCCACCAGCAACGCCTACAAGAGCTCACTGCGGGCCGCGATCGAGCAGGCATTCTGACGTGCCGGCCGCGATGATCCGACCCGGGCTCTGCCGGGTCGAGCAGATCATGGGTACGACGATCACCCTGGACCTCGCCGACGACCTGCCACCGGGCCGCCTGCACGAACTGGCCGATGACGTCTTCGCCTGGATGCGTGAGGTCGACGGCCGCTTCAGCACGTACAAGGCCGACAGCGAGGTGTGCCGCTTCGACCGGGGCGAGGTGCTGCTCTCCGAGGCGTCGGCGGACCTGCGTTTCGTCCTGGAGGCGTGCGCCGACCTGTGGGGCGCCACCGACGGCTTCTTCGACGCGTACGCCACCGGGCGGCTCGACCCGTCCGGGTTCGTGAAGGGCTGGGCGGCGCAGGTCGCCTCCGACCGGCTGCTCGCCGCCGGCGCGGCGAACCACTGCGTCAACGCCGGCGGTGACGTGCGCGTCCGCGGCTTCTCGCCGACGGGGGAGCCGTGGCGGATCGGCATCCGGCACCCCTGGGACGCGATGGCGACGTGTCTGGTGCTCGCCGGCACCGATCTGGCCGTGGCCACCTCGGGGGTCTACGAGCGGGGTCGGCACGTGCTGGACCCCCGGCGGGGCGCGCCGGCCAGCGGGCTGCGCTCGGTGACCGTGGTCGGCAGCGACCTCGGCGTCGCCGACGCCTACGCCACCGCCGCCCTGGCCATGGGGGCGGCGGGGATCGGCTGGCTGGACCGTCTCGGCGACCACACCCACGCGGTCGTCACCGACGACGCCCGCCAGTTCCACTCCACCGCGCTTCCGCTGACGGTCTAGACGCGTGTCTTCTGGATCCGGGCGCGAGCCGGCGACGATCCGGAGAGACGGTCTAGCGCAGCGGGCGATGGGTGCCGGCGGGGCGGGTGCCGGTGGGGCGGGGCCGCCCGGGGCGCGAGCCGGCCGGGCGGGTGCCCGCCCAGCGGTGCCGCGGATAGCTGCGACGGGGCGGTTCGGTGCCGCCGGGATACGGCGACCTGTCGTCCGTGGACATCGTTCCCCCGTTCGTGGCGCGCGTTCGCGCTGTCACCTGCTCAACGAGCACCGGCCGTCCGGCGACGCTGTCGGTCACCGGATCGAATCGTCGGCCGGGGCCCGGTCACCTGCCCCGGCGGGGCAGGGGCAGGTGACCCGGGAGCAGGTCGGGGGCGAGCGTCACCCCGCTGGCCCGTAGCGCCTCGATCAGGGTGTTCTGCACCAGGTAGGAGTCCGGAAGCCGCCAGCGTGCCTGCTCCGGGGCGACCGCCCAGCGGACGGTCCCCTCGGGCAGCCGGGTGGGCGGCGCCGGGATCCACGAGCCCGGCCCGTGCCGGACGACGTGGAAGCAGTGCTCCAACTCCGGTCGGAGCGGGTCGCCCGGGCGGACCAGGAACATCCACCGGCCGGTGGGGGTGACCAGCACGGGCCCGCGTACGCCGGTGCCGGCCGGGTGGACCTGCACGGCGTCGAGCACGTGCCGGCCGAGGTGGGCCGGCACCTCCAGCACGTCGAAGGTCCGGCCGGTGGGCAGCAGCACGCCGTGCGGGCGGGTGCGCCACCAGGTGGCCACCCGGGCCGGATCGGTGGTGGCGGCCAGCTCCCAGTTCTCCAGGGCGGGGTGGCAGCCCACCGTGGGGCAGCCGGCCCGACCGCACACGAACCGGCTGCGGGCGAGGCAGGCGCCGGGGGTCACCTCCCAGCCGTGTACGGCGTACCGGATGGCGACCCGGCGCAGCCGGACGCGTTCCAGCGGCGACAGTTCGGCGACGCGCGGTACGACGTTCCCCCACATGTGTGCCATCTCCCCTCGTCGGGCCCGGCGAACGCCAGGTCGCATGTCGAGCACCGTCACTGCCGTAACCCACGATCGTTGAGGTTGACGAACGGCTCGTGCAACTTGCACGAAAAGTACGAGGACTGGCTGTCCGGCTGACGTACAGGCTGTGCGACCAGCGAAAACTGCAAGACGAACGACGGATCGCCGCACCCGCGGACATCGCCGCCAACCGATGGGTGGCGGCGGCAGGGGAGGGATGGGGAGATGGACGAGCTACCCATTGGACGGCGAGTGGCCTACTGGCGGGGGCGACGCAAGATGTCGCAGCAGGTCTTCGCGGACCGTCTGGGCAAGTCGAAGAGCTGGGTGGACAAGGTCGAGCGGGGCGTCCGCCGGCTGGACAAGTTCTCCGTCCTCTACGAGATCGCCGACATCCTGCAGATGGACGTGCAACTGCTGCTGGGCCGTGACCCGGAGCGGCGTACCGACGCGCTGAACTGCATCGACCAGGTCGAGGTGCAGGAGATCCGGGCCGCCCTGGAGCGGTACGACTCGATGAGCGCCTACTTCGACGCCGTGCCGTACCCGCCTCCGCTGGACGACATGCGCAAGGCCGTCAACCACGCCTGGCTCACCTACCAGTACGGCCGCTACGGGATGCTCACCCGGGCGCTGCCCAAGCTGCTGCGCGACGCTCAGGCGGCCGACGCCGCCTACGGGGGAGCGCAGGCGCCGGAGGCGGCCCACCTGCTCGGGCAGGTCTACCAGATCGCCTCGTCGGTGCTGCGCAAGCTCGGCGAGTGCGAGCTGGCCTGGCTGGCCGCCGACCGGTCGATGGCGGTGGCCCAGCGGGCCGACGACCCGCTGCTGGCCGGCATCGCCACCACCCGGGTCTGCAACGCCCTGGTCGCCATGGGTCGGGCCCGGCCGGCGCTGGAGCTGAACGTCCAGATCGCCAACCGGTTGGCTCCCGGCGGCAGCAACGAGGTCTCCCCGGCCCGGCTGTCGGTCTACGGGATGCTGCTGTTGCAGGGGGCCATGGCCGCGTCCCGGATCGGCGACTCGGCCAGCGTCGACGACCTGATCAACTGCGCGCAGGAGGCCGCCACCCTGCTCGGCGGCGACCACAACCACTACTGGACCTCGTTCGGCCCGACGAACGTCGAGTTGCACCGGGCCGCCGCCGCCGTCGAGTTGGGTGACGGGGGCCGCGCGGTGGAGGTGCACCAGGTACGCATCCTGGAGCCCGCGTTCAATGCGTTGCTGCCCGAGCGCCGCGCCCACCACCTGCTCGACATCGCCCGGGGGTACGCCCAGATCGGCGACGTGGCGAACGCCGGCGAGATGCTGCTGCTCGGCGATCGGCTCGCGCCGTCGGAGATCCGCTGCCGGCCGATCGCCCACGAGGTGATGTCGGACGTCCTTCGTCGCACACGTGGTGCGCCGCCTTCTCCGGTAGCGGAGTTGGCTGAGCACATGGGAGTAGGGGTATGAGCGCGGAGCCGGCTTGATGACCGGCGCACCACACACCAGCGAGCACCGTGCGGTGCTCTACGTCATCGCCTGCGGTTCGCCGCTGGCCCGCCACGTCGGCCGTCTGGTCGAGCTGGCCCAGTCGGATGACTGGGACGTCTGCGTGATCACCACGCCGGACGGCGCCAAGTTCGTCGACCGCCCGGCCCTGGTCCGGCAGACCGGCCACCCGGTGCGGACGCACTACAAGAATCCCGGCGACCCGGACGTGCTGCCGCCGGCCGACGCCATGATCGTCTGCCCGGCGACCGTGAACACGGTCAACAAGTGGGCGGCCGGCATCGCCGACACCCTCGCTCTCGGGCTGCTCGTCGAGGCGCAGGGCAAGGGCGTTCCGATCGTCGCGGTGCCGTACACCAATGTCGCGATGGCCGCCCACCCGGCGTTCCGGGCCGGTGTGGCCCGGCTGGCCGACTGGGGCGTCACGGTGCTCTTCGGTGATCATGTGGTCGCCCTGCACCCGCCCGGGACGGGTGAGCAGCATCTGCACGCGTTCCCCTGGCAGATGCCGCTGGCCGCGCTGCGGACCGTCGCGTACCGGGCCGCCTGAGCGCCCGCCGGTCGCCTCCCACGGGTCGACAGACCGGCGCGGCCGGGCCGGGCGTCGCCGCCCGAAGGTCCCCGCGCCGGTAAGCTGGCCCGCCGTGAGCATCAGCGCATCCACAGCCACGGTGATGGACGTCGTCGCCGAGTTGGAACGGCGCTATCCGCCGAGCTGGGCCGAGGAGTGGGACCGCGTCGGCCTGGTGCTCGGCGAGCCGACCGCCCCGGTCCGCCGGGTGCTCTGCGTGGTCGACGTGGTGCCCGAGACGGTCGCCGAGGCGCTGACCGTCGGCGCGGACATGATCGTCGCGCATCACCCGCTGCTGCTGCGGGGGGTCTCCTCGGTCGCTGCGACGACAGTCAAGGGGCGGATCGTCCACCAGCTGATCCGGGCCGGCGTGGCGCTGTACGTGGCGCACACCAACGCCGACGTCGCGTCCCCCGGCGTCTCCGACGCCCTCGCCGCCCGGTTCGGCCTGACCGGCCTGCGCCCGTTGCAGCGGCCGGCGGCCGGCTCGGCCGCTCACGGCGACGACCGGGGCATCGGCCGGATCGGGGAGTTGCCCCGCCCGATGACCCTCGCCGAGCTGACCCGGCACGCCGCCGCCGTGCTCCCCGTCACGTCCTGGGGAGTTCGCGCCGCGGGGCATCCCGGGCGTAGGGTTCGTACCCTCGCCGTCAGCGGTGGGTCGGGGGACAGCTTCCTCGGCGCCGCGACCGCCGCCGGGGTGGATGCGTTTCTCACCTCCGACCTGCGGCACCATCCGGCCAGCGAGCACCTCGCCGCCGATGGTCCCGCCCTGATCGACGCCGCCCACTGGGCGACCGAACGACCGTGGCTGGACGACCTGGCCGCCCTCCTGCGAGAGGCGCCGGGCGTCGAGACGCTGGTGTCCGACCTGGACACCGATCCGTGGACCATGCACGCCGCCGCACCCGTTGTGGACGACAAGGAGCCCGACCGTGAAGGCTGACCCCCAGGTCCAGCGCCGCCTGCTCGACCTTCAGGCGATCGACACCAACCTCGCCCAGCTCGCGCACCGCCGCCGCTCGCTGCCGGAGCGGGCCGAACTGGAGGCGCTGGCCCGGGAGTTGTCGTCGCTGGAGGACGAGCGGGTTCGCGCCCAGGTTGCGGTCGACGACCTGGACCGGGACATCGCCCGCCTGGAGAAGGACGTCGAGCAGGTGCGGGCCCGCAAGGAGAAGGACCAGAACCGGCTCGCCGCCGGCACCGGCCCGGCCCGGGAGTTGGAGGCGCTTCAGCACGAGCTGGCCTCGCTCAACCGGCGCCAGGGCGACCTGGAGGACGCCGAGCTGGAGCTGATGGAGCAGCGGGAGACCGCGCAGGGCGTGCTGGACGGCGTGGAGCAGCGGCTGGCCGACACCCGGGAGAAGCGGGCCGCCACCGAGCAGCGCCGTGACGACGCGCTGGCCGAGATCGCCAAGGACGAGGAGTTCAAGCGGGGGGCCCGGCAGCCGCTCGCGGCCGACCTCCCGGCCGAGCTGGTCACCCTCTACGACAAGATCCGCGCGGACACCGGGTTGGGCGCGGCGCTGCTCACCGCGGGCCGCTGCGGCGGCTGCCGGCTGGACCTCTCCGGCGCCGACCTGGCCCGCATCCGCAAGGCGGCCCCGGACGACGTGGTCCGCTGCGAGGACTGCCGGCGGATCATGGTCCGTACCAATGAGTCGGGCCTGTAGGTCGTGGCGCCGCGCGTGGTCGTCGTCGAGGCCGACGGCGGGTCCCGGGGCAACCCGGGGCCGGCCGGCTACGGCGCGGTGGTGCGGGACCCGGAGACCGGCGAGGTGCTCGCCGAGCGTTCCGAGTCGTTGGGTACGGCGACCAACAACGTCGCCGAGTACCAGGGCCTGATCGCCGGTCTGCGGGCCGCCGCCGAGCTGAACGCCGCCGAGGTGGACGTCCGGATGGACTCCAAGCTGGTGGTCGAGCAGATGTGCGGCCGGTGGCAGATCAAGCACCCGGGCCTGCGCCCGCTCGCCGCCCAGGCGGCCACGCTTGTGGGCCGCTTCGGCGCGGTCCGCTTCACCTGGATCCCCCGCGAGCAGAACCGGCACGCCGACGCGCTGGCCAACGCCGCCATGGACGCCGCCGCCGGCCGGCCCACCCCGCCGCCGGCCTCCCTCGGCGCACCGGCCTCGGCCAGCGCCCCGGCCGGAGGCGCGTCGACGGGCAGCGATCCGGCCACCGCGCCGGCCTCCTGGGAGCCCCGTCCGAGCTTCACGGCCACCCGCCTGATCCTCGTGCGGCACGGCGAGACCGCGTACACCGAGCAGGGCCGCTACTCCGGCCGCGGCGACGTGCCGCTCTCCGAGCGCGGCCGGGCCCAGGCCCGCGCCACCGGCGCCCGGGTGGCCGCGCTGGCCCCGTCCGTCGCGGCCGTGCTCAGCTCACCCCTGTCCCGGTGTACGGCCACCGCCGCGGCGATCGCCGGGGCGCTCGGTGACGTGCCGGTCCGCACCGAGACCGACCTGATCGAGTGCGACTTCGGGCAGTGGGAGGGGCGCACCTTCGCCGAGGTACGCCAGGAGTGGCCGGGGGAGATGGACGCCTGGCTCGCCTCGCCGCGGATCGCCCCGCCGGGCGGCGAGTCGTTCACGCAGGTGGCCGAACGCGTCCATCGGGTCGTCAACGCGCTGCCGGCGGCGTACCCCGGGGAGACCGTGGTGGTCGTCTCGCACGTCTCGCCGATCAAGCTGGCGCTGCGCGACGCCCTCGCCGCCAGCGACGCCTTCCTGCACCGGCTCTTTTTGGACGCGGCCGGCATCTCGGTGCTCGACATGTGGCCCGACGGCGGCATCGCGGTCCGCACGGTCAACGACACCGCGCACCTGCCCGCCGCCTGAGCCGCGCCCCTCCGGCACCCGTCGCACCTCGCCCGCCAGCGGAACTGTCGCGCCGTTCGGCGCAGCCGGTGCGCCGTTCGGCGCAGAGCCGTCCGCGCGCTGATCGTGACGGCGGTCACAGAGTCGTAGCCTCCGGCCGTTACATCGAGTGCCTCGACTCCCCGGAGGTGTGTCAGATGCCTGCACCGGAACCGGAGGCGCCCACCACGGCGCCAACCCGGGCGAAGGACCACAGTCCCTGGAACTGGTTGCTCTTTCTCCCCATCGTGGTGCCGCTGATCCCGGCGTTCTTCAACGGCGACGCGCCCCGGATCTTCGGGTTCCCGCGCTACTACTGGCTGCAACTGGCCTGGATCCTGCTCGGCGTCTCCACGACGACGCTGGTCTACCAGATGACCAAGAAGCGGGGTGAGCACTGATGTGGCGTGACCATCTCACCGAGATCATCGTCTTCTCCCTGCTGTTCCTGCTGGTCAGCGCGATGGGCTTCGTGGCCGCGCGGTGGCGGCGGCCGAAGGACATGGCGCACCTCGACGAGTGGGGCCTGGGCGGGCGCAGCTTCGGCGGCTGGATCACCTGGTTCCTGGTCGGCGGTGACCTCTACACCGCGTACACCTTCGTGGCGGTGCCGGCGTTGATGTTCGGAGCCGGGGCGGCCGGGTTCTTCGCGGTGCCGTACACGATCGTCGTCTACCCGCTGGTCTTCCTGGTGCTGATCCGGCTCTGGTCGGTCTCGCACCGGCACGGCTTCGTCACCCCGGCCGACTTCGTCCGTACGCGGTTCGACTCGCCGGTGCTGGCGCTGCTGATCGCGATCACCGGCATCGTGGCCACGATGCCCTACATCGCGCTGCAACTGGTGGGCATCGAGGCGGTCCTCAAGACGATGGGCGTCACGGGTGAGAGCACCCTGGCCCGGCACCTGCCGATCATCATCGCGTTCGCGATCCTGGCGGCGTACACCTACCAGTCGGGGCTGCGCGCTCCGGCGCTGATCGCGTTCGTCAAGGACAGCCTGATCTACATCGTGATCCTGGTGGCGGTCATTTACCTGCCGTACAAGCTCGGTGGCTGGGGCGACATCTTCGACGCGGCGGACGCGAAGTTCCAGGCGTCACCGAACCCGAACGACGGCATCCTGCTCAACGGCAACAACCAGTTGCAGTACGTCACGTTGGCGTTCGGCTCGGCGCTGGCGCTGTTCCTCTACCCGCACAGCATCACCGGCGTGCTGGCCAGCCGGAACCGCGACGTGATCAAGCGCAACATGTCGGCGCTGCCGGCGTACAGCCTCCTGCTCGGTCTGATCGCGTTGCTCGGCTACATGGCCATCGCGGCCGGGGTGAAGCCGCTGGCGGGAGCGTCGGCCGGCAGCGTCGACAACAACACGATCGTGCCGCTGCTGTTCGACCAGCAGTTCCCGGACTGGTTCGCCGGGGTCGCGTACGCCGCCATCGGCATCGGCGCGCTGGTGCCGGCGGCGATCATGTCGATCGCGGCGGCGAACCTGTTCACCCGCAACATCTACAAGGAGTACCTGAAGCGGGACGCCTCCCCGGCGCAGGAGGCGAACGTCTCGAAGATCGCCTCGCTGGTGGTCAAGGTCGGGGCCGTGGCCTGCATCGTGTTCCTCGACCCGCAGTTCTCGATCGACCTCCAGCTCATCGGCGGCGTGATCATCCTGCAGACGCTGCCGGCCGTGGCGCTGGGCCTCTACACTCGCTGGTTCCACCGGACCGCCCTGATCGCCGGCTGGGTCGCCGGGATGGGGCTCGGCATGTGGATGCTCTACCAGGTGGCCAGCCCCACCCGGAAGCACTTCGGCGGGTCGGCGTTCCCGCTGGAGAAGTTCGGCTTCGACACGCCCAAGACAATCTACGTGGGCATCGTGGCCGTGCTGGTCAACCTGGCGGTCGCCGCGCTGTTGACGCTGATCCTGCGGGCCGCCAAGGCGCCCGAGGGAGTCGACGGCACCACGCCGGACGACTACTTCGCCGACGAGGGCGACCCCCGCATCACCCCCGGCGTCGACCGCGACGCCGACTCGGCCCGCGAACCGGTCGCCTGACCCCGTTCCCCGGGCGCCCGCCGCGAGGTCGGCGCCCGGGGCGACGGTGGGGCGTTGGCGCGCCGTCCGGGCGCACGCCACCGGGGAGGCGGGCTCAGCGGCGGTTGCGGTTCACCAGGGCCTGGTTGAGGCGGCCCAGCAGGGTCGCCAGGGCGGCCCGGTCCTCGGCGCTCCAGTCGGCCAGCATGTCGCCGTAGAGCCGGGTGCGGGCGGCCTGCACGGCGGCCATCCGCTGTAGCCCGGCCGGGGTGGGGGAGATGACCGTGCCTCGGCCGTCCGTCGGGTCGGGGGCGCGGACGATCAGGCCGTCGCGTTGCAGGGCGGAGACCTGCCGGGTCACCGTCGAGCCGTCCAGGTTGAGTCGCGCGGCGAGGGCGGAGACGTTCTGCGGGCCGGCGGCGTCCAGGTGGCGCAGGATGACGTACGCCGCGCGGTCGAGCACCCGGTGCTCGGCGGTGCCGGTGGCCCGCCGGGTGGCCTCGCCGAAGCGCATCAACAGGGCCACCTCGGTCTCGATCCGGCCGAGGGTGCTCTCGTGGTCGTCGCTCATAGCTGTATGATACAGCGTAAGTACCTGTACGATACAGCTAATTGGGGAGTCGGAGTGGATCGGTCATCCGAACCAAACCGCAGTGCCATCTACGCCACCACACTGGTGGCCTTCCTCGCGATCGCCGGCATCGCCGTGGTCGATCCGATCCTGCCGGCCATCGGCGACGCGATCGGGGTCACCGCCTGGCAGGTCGAGTTGCTGTTCACCGCGTACATCGCGGTCATGGCCCTCGGCATGATCCCGGCGACTCTCGCCAGCGGCCGGTTCGGGTTCAAGCCGGTGCTGATCACCGGGGTCTCGGTGGTCGGGCTGGCCGCCATCCTCGCCTCGTTCAGCGACAACATCGTGCAGCTGTCCGTGCTGCGCGGCGTCTGGGGGCTGGGCAACGCGATGTTCTTCGCCACCGCCATGGTGGTGCTGGTCAACCTGGCCGTCGACCGGGAGTGGGTGGTCGGCCTCTTCGAAACCGCCCTCGGTCTCGGCTTCGCCGTCGGCCCGCTGATCGGCGGCCTGCTCGGCCAGGTCTCCTGGCGGCTGCCGTTCTTCGTCTGCGGCGTGTTCATGGTCCTCGCCCTCGGCGTGGCCGCCCGTAAGCTGCGCGAACCCACCAACCGGCAGGCCCCGGTACGCGTCGGCCAGATCTTCGCCACCTACCGCCGACCGGCGTTCATCGCCCTCTGCGTGGTGACCGCCGCGTACAACTTCGTGTTCTTCGTCGTGCTCGGCTACACGCCGCTCTTCCTCGGCCTGGACGTCGTCCCGCTGGGGCTCGCGTTCACCGGCTGGGGGCTCGGCCTGGCCACCGGCATCCTGGTGATCGGCCACCGGCTGGCCCACCGGATCGGCGCGGTGCAGACCGTCGGCGTGGCCATCGCCGGCCTGCTGGTCTGCATGGTCCTCTTCGCCACCTCCACCAGCACCGCCGAGGCGCTCGTGGTGCTCGTGCTCGCCGGCCTCTGCATGGGCCTGGCCAACGCCAACCTCACCGACCTGGCGCTCGGCCTCGGCTCCAGCGACCGCAGGCTTGCCACCGGCGCGTTCAACCTGGTCCGCTGGGGCGCCGCCGCGCCCGCGCCGATCATCTCCGGCAAGCTCGCCGAGCGCTCGCTGTCGCTGCCGTTCTGGGTCGGCTTCGGGGTGCTCGCCGTCGGTGTGCTGGTCTACCTGGCCTTCGCGCACGTGATGGCCGCCGGCTACGGCGAGCGGGTGCTGTGGTCCCGCTGGAACCGCAGCGCCGCGAGTGCCGAGAACACCGCCGAGGAGCCGGTCGGCGAGGCGTACTGACCCCCGGCTCCCGCCGGTCCGCTGCGCCGTTCGAGATCCGCGCACTTTCGGGGATATTGCTGCCTCCGGGCTCGCTGAGGCAGCAACATCCCGGAAGTTGCGCGGATCTTGGCGTTGACGCCGCTCAGTGCAGGGCACGCCAGAGCAGGTAGAGGCCGATCGTCGTACCGAACACCACGATCAGCGTCTTGAGCAGCACCGGCGGCAGCCGACGGACGAGCCGGGCGCCCGCGTACCCCCCGATCAGCGTCGCCGGCGCGACCACCGCGACCGCCGCCCAGTTCACCGGGCCGAACAGGGCGAACACCACAAGCGTCGTGAGCCCCACCAATGCGGAGAGCAGATTCTTGATGGCGCTCACCCGCGCCAGCGTCGCGTCCAGCACCAGAGCCAGGCCGGCGACCAGCATCACCCCGAGCGCCGCGCCGAAGTACCCGCCGTACACCGCGCCGAGCGCGACCATCGTCTGCACCGCGACCGTCCGCCGCCGTGGCGACAGGTCGCGGGGGTGACCGACCAGCCGGCGCAGCGGGTCCTGGAAGGCCAGGACCGCGGTCGCGCCGAGCACCAGGAACGGTACGACCAGCTCGAACGCGCGGGCCGGGGTGGCCAGCAACAGCAGCGCCCCGACGATCGTGCCCACGATGGTGGTGGGCACCAGCGTGGCCAGCGCCCGAGGGCGCGGCAGGTCCTGCCGGCTGCCCGCCACGCTGGCCACGTACCCGGGGAACACGGCGACGGAGTTGCTCACGTTCGCCGGCACCGGCGGCAACCCGACCGCGATCATCGCCGGGAAGGTGATCAGCGAACCGCCACCGGCCACCGCGTTGACCGTGCCAGCGGCGAGACCGGCGGCGAGCAGCAGCGCGGCGTGGGAGAGATCCATAGCCCCACGAGGCTAGTACGCGCGCCGAACCCGTCGTGAGCTGGCCGGCGAGGCGGAACAGGGCAGCGGTATACCGGTCGTATACTCCGGTCGTGGATACCACGATCAAAGTCGACACCGAGGTACGCGACCGCTTGGCGCTCCTGGCGAACGAACGTGGAACGACCATGCGAGACCTCGTCGCCCAACTCACCCAGGCGGCACTGACCGCCGACGAACTGCGCGACCGCGCGGCGCGCGCAGAGCAGTACGTCCGACTCAAGATCGCTTCCGACCTCGGCGCCGACGACCTCACCCGGGGCGAGGACGTCTGGGCGGCCGTCGAGGCTGGCAATGTCCCGGAATCTCTAGCCGAAGACGGCCGGCGGGCCGCGTGACCGAGGCCGCGGTCATCCTCGACCACACGGCGCTGCTCGCACTCGGTGCCGGCAACCCGGCGCTCTCCGGGCTCGTGGTCACCGCACACAGGGGTGCGGGGCGGCACGTCCAGGTGCCGGCGCTCTGCCTTGCCGCGGCCACCTCCGCCCGCCCGGCCCTGGGAGAGCACATCGGTGCCCTACCAGCGCTGGAGGTCGTCGAGCTGGGCTACGCGACCGCTCTGCTGGTGGGGCGTCTGCTACGTCAAGGTGTGGACTGGCAGCTAGCCCATGCCGCCGCCCTGGGACGTCCCGACGCCGAGTGGCCCACCGGGCGTCCGGTCCTCACCGAGCTGCCGAAGGCGTACGCCGGAACCGGTGTCGTGACGATCAGCGTGAACTGACCGGTCGCTACCCAATGTCCGTCTCCACGCGCGCTGCCGTGCGGGCCGGGTCTGTCGAAGGCCCGACTGCGGGGCAGGTCTGCGCGGGCACCGCCTGCGGGGCGGCAATAGGCGCGCGAGCGGCGTCGTTAGGATGACAGGGCGACGGACGAGTCGACCGGGCGGCCGCGTCGGCGGGCTTCGGCCCGCCGCCGAGGAACGTCCGGACTCCACAGGGCAGGGTGGTTGTTAACGGCAACCCGGGGCGACCCGCGGGACAGTGCCACAGAAAACAGACCGCCGACCCCAACGGGGACGGTAAGGGTGAAACGGTGGGGTAAGAGCCCACCAGCACCCCGGGTGACCGGGGTGGCTCGGTAAACCCCACCCGGAGCAAGGCCAAGCAAGGGCCGTCACCGCAAGATGACGACCCGGCGCAGACGCTTGAGGGCTGCCCGCCCGATGTCTGCGGGTAGGCCGCTAGAGCCTGTCGGCAACGGCAGGCCGAGATGGATGGCCGCCGCCGGCGCAAACCCCTTCGGGGTACGCGCCGCGCACAGAATCCGGCGTACAGGTCGACTCGTCCGTCGCCCACCAGGTCAGCCACCCTTGCATGGTGGCTGACCTGCCGTTTCTTTCGGTGCTGCTGGTCGTCCTCGGTCATCTTTGGTCGGCGCTTGACGGCCCAGCGACGGCCCAGGGGCGGCCCGGAGGGGACGCAGCGATGGGGTCGGAGACCGCCCTGGGTGCCGTTGTTGGCCGATGTTGACCGCTAGATCGGGCACGTGTCGGGCACACTGGCGGTCCAGTAGCTAGGCCGCTGTCACGTGCTTACGGGCGTGGCATCTCTCCGTTACCTTGTATGCCGTATGGGGAGGTGAACACGTGAGAGATGTCGCTCTCGCGATACTTTGCGGCTTAGTCGGTACTGCCCTCTTGTATGTCTTCTATAGAGCGGTGCGGCTTGAGTGGCCGTCTAATTACGTCACAATGACAAGAACCTACGGCCTAATCATTAATAGATCCGTCCAACGGTATCTTTTTTTTATACTGTGCCCGGTCTACCTCGTGTCATTGCTGATGTCAACGACCGCTGCCCGCGAACATGCTCCCGCGTTGGCGGTGGCAGCTATTGTCGGTATAGGGCATAGCTACCTGAATCACGGACTTCCCATGATTCGAGTGCTTCGAAACGGGTCGCGCAAACTCTGGAGCGCCGACACTCTATTACAATTCACACTTACGATGCTGTCCGTGGGGGCAGCCCTTCTCGGTGGGCTAGGTCCGGGCCCCTTCGATTTCGTAGTCCCGCCCGTTGATGAATTCTTTAAGGCGCTGTGGACAGCGATATTCGTCGCAGTAATCGGCGTGGTGGTGCTGAATGGAACGCGCGATCGATACGGACCTGGAGATCTGTTCGACATTGCAGAGCGCGAGGCTCCGGCTCATTTAGTCGAGTATTCCAGGTCTAGATCTGAAAAGGCTGGAGCCGATGCAGACCTGCTGCTCGCTATTCTCTATACAGAAAATTTGCAGAGGCCGTCGTGGTTCAGAAGACTCGAATACATCAAGGGTGCGGTCTTCCCTCGGGGCTCGTATGGAATCATGCAGGCATCATCGCCGTATCCGATATCAGATGAACAATCCATCGACGTTGCAATTGACAGATACCTGCGGGACGTGGAGATCCCGACCGATCCAGAGCACGGCATTCCCGACCGAGAGGCACTTGAGCGAACACTCCGCAGGTATAACCGTAGCTCCGCGTTTGTTGAGCTAGCCGCGGGAATGTATGAAAGACTGAAGCGCGGATACTAACCGCGGGCCCTGCGACGGCCTGGACCTGGTCCTCGTCGACCCCTTGACCCCCAGGCAACCAACACGGCTCGCTGACCTGCGCTGTCAATGGGCCTGTACCTGCGGCAACCGTCCAGGATCGTCCGTGGACGTCCGCCGCCGCTCGTACCCGTCGTCACCCAGATAGTCACTCAGTTATTGCTGGGACTGGAGATTCCTCATTCCGCAAAGGGCTCAGCGATCTCATCGAAGACCCTGACGGCAAGCTCCGGCCGCGCGAGCGCATCGGACAACGGCAGCTCCAGCTGGGGGTCGTACCCGGGTAGGCCCGTGACTGCCTCGACGGCCTCGCCGGGTTGATACATCGCCGTGACGATCGCCTGAGCATCGCCGCCTCGGTACCAGTAGGGTGCCGTGATCCCAGCCGCTTCCGCGTAGCAGCTGACCTGGATGCCAGTCGGCTCGTGGGTCAGCTCGTAGTTGTGGGACCCCTCGTAGACGGAAACCTCACCGAGCACCTGCCGCGCCGCCACCACCAGTCGGGCCCAAACCTCGCCCCTTGGACGCTCGTCGCTGTCGGCCTCCTCTGCCGCTTCCAACGCGTCATCCCAGGACTGGTCGTCACTTCGGGGCACGAAGATCAGGTTATATAGCTCATGGCGATGGACCGTACATCCATCCGGCCTCGCCGAGGAGGGCTCCCGGACCGCCAGTTCGGAAGGTGCCTTGCATCGCTCCACGCGGTCCTGGCGACGAATCCCTCGAAAACTTATCCGCAAAGCGGAGGAGCGGGCGGTCAAGCTCGGCTAGCGCAACTCCTTGCCGCCAGCCGCCCAATATGGGGCATGGACCTGAGAAGCTGACTGATGCGGGCGTGCCGGTGGCTGCCGTACCGGACGTCGGCGACAACATCATGCTCGACAACCCCGACGGCGCCGTCGCGGCCACAGCCACGGCACTGGAGGCGTAGGGCGTCGCGCTCGCGCCAGCGGCCAAGGGCGTGCTCAGGTGACTCGCGTCGGTTACTGCCGTTCAGAGACATGGGTGACGAACGCCCGCCAGGCCGAGGGGCCGAACGCGAGGGCCGGACCGGCAGGGTCCTTGCTGTCCCGGACGGCGACGACGCCGGGCAAGTTGCTTGCCACTTCGACGCAGTTGCCGCCGCTAGCGCCGCTGCGGGTGGACTTGCGCCACCGAGCGTTACTGAGGTCCATGATGGCTCTCAACTTCCTTCAGCAGGTCGATGGACTGCCGGCGCGGTAGAGCCTCGTTGCGGGCGCTTGCGAATTGGACGCTTTGGCCCGGAGCAACGCTTCCGCGCGTCTGGCGTCAGTCAGTACTGCGCGCCAACCTGTCTGACAAACGCCCGCCAAGCTGCCGGATCGAAGGTCAGGACCGGGCCGGCAGGGTCCTTGCTGTCCCGGACGCCGACAACACCGGGCAGGTTGTCGGCGACCTCGACGCAGTTGCCCCCAGACGAACCGCTGCGTCGGGACTTGCGCCAGGTGGCGTTAGTGAGGTCCATGATGGCTGTGCACTTCCTTCATCAGCTCGTTGGACTGTCGGCGCGGGAGTGCTTCGTTCCTCACGTTCTCCCACCTCGTCTGGAGAGTATGTAACCCATCTTCGTTGTCGACCACGATCCCGCCTAGCTGATTTTCGAGGTGCCCGACCCAGGACCCGTCGCCAGCCCGCGCCAGCGCGAACGGCCCGGACAGCCCGATATGGAGGCCAGCGCCGGCCGGGATCACGTGGATGTGAACGTGCGGCAACTCGGCGACGGTGATGAGGTGAGCGACCTGCTCGGCCATGATGCCGGCGTGCTCATCGCCGGCGCGGCGGAGCGTGGACTCATCCAGCACGGCCACCACCTGCGGAGGGCTATCGCCGGTGAGGATCTTGTGTCGGCTCATGCGAGCGCTTACCTGCTGGTCGACCTCGGTGGCCGACATGAGGTCGTTCAAGCGCATCACGACGCGGGCGTAGTTCTCGGTCTGGAGTAGGCCCGGGATCAGTAGTGGCTCGAAGAGACAAAGCTGTCGCGCGCCACGCTCGGCGTCCAGCCACGGCAGAAACCATGACGGTGCGCCGAGTTTCACCACCAGGCGTCCGAACAACCCGTCGTTGTTGAAGGCGCGGTCCGCTCCCCGGATGAAGTCCATCGTCAGCGCTCGGGTACCGCTCTCCACGGCGCTGACATGCGAAGCGCTGAAGCCCGCCGCCCGGCCGAACGACTCCTGCGTCATCCCGGATGCTCCACGAGCACGGCGGATCTCGCTCACGATGAAGTCCGCGAGGGGACTGGGCACGTCAGCCATTCAACGCTCCTCAAATCGGAGATCGACTACCCGAGGTGCCACACCCCTGGGGCCTCTCCCGCCAGCTCCGGCCCGGACACCTGGAACGCCTTCCGAGCGTAGTGGCCTGGCAGCAGAGTGTCACCAGGCGGCGCGGCCGGTAGGGACCACGAAACCCGGCGGTCGCGTTCGTAGCGGGGCCGCTCCCGACGGGCGAGCACTCACGGGAGCGGCACCCTCCCAACGGCGCCAAGGGGAAGACCGTGCCCGACGACAAACCCCAGGAGATCGGCAAGATGAAGGCCGGGGATGTGGTCCACCTGACCACTGCGGCCAGCGTGCAGTTTCTGCGCCCGATCTTCGTACGTGTCATCCGCGAGTTGCCCGAGCGGCACACGTACGACGGGTGGGTCTGGATCGAGGGTTACCAGCTGAACGCGGCGGGCGACGCGGTGGCGCGGCGCGAGCTGTACGTGAGGCGAGCCGGCGTGCGGTGGCAGGCCCTGCCCGTCGCACCGATCAGGCCAGCCAAACGCCGGCGAGACCCGGTGCGGGTCGGATGATCGCGCGCCCTCGCCCGCACCTGCCGGTGCGCCCGGCGTGGCGGTGTCGCAACTGCGCCGCGCCCTGGCCGTGCGGCCCGGCCCAACTCGCCCTCGCCGCCGAGTTCTACGGCCATTCGATCGCCCTGGCGTTCTACCTGGCCGCGTCCATGCGGGAGGCGATCGACGACACGTACGAACTGGGGTTGCGCCCGGATCTACCCGCGCTCCACGCCCGGTTCCTCGGCTGGATGTCCGTCGCCCGTCGGCGTCGCCGGTCACATCGGCTCTGAGCGGTATACCTCAGAGTCATATTCATACCTCTGAGGTATACCGCTCAATGTGGCATCCGCCCCGACGGAGGCTACCGACGGTTACCGCCGCCTGCGCCTACAGCTCCAGCCAGGTAAGGATCTACTCGTCTAGTGCTTCTTGAACACCGGCATGGTGTCCAGCGTGGTGGTGATGTTCTGTGTGGTGCCGCCCCGGTACGTCTTCCCGGTGAAGATGTCGGTCCAGCTGTTGCCCGGCGGGAACCACACCGACGTCGTGGCGGTGGTGCCCGGAGTCGTCACCGGTGCCACCAGGTAGTCCGGGCCGTAGAGGTACTGGGAACCGGCGGTGCCGTACGCGGCCTGCTCATTCGGGTACGCCAGGTACATCGAGCGGACGATGGGCGTACCCGTGCGGGTGGCCTCCTTGGCGGCGGCGTAGGTGTACGGCTGCAGCTCCTTACGCAGGTTCAGGAACTTCTTGGCCGACGCGTTCGCCTCCGGGCCGTACTGCCAGGGCAGCCGGTCGCTGTGGTTGGAGTGCAGCCGGTCGATCGGCTGGAACGTGCCGAACTGCACCCACCGGGCGTAGAGGTCGTCGGGCAGCTTGGTGCTGCCCGGTTCGGTGCCCGGCTCATGGAGGCCGCCCGTGTGCCCGCCGATGTCGTGGCTGACCGCGGCGAGCCCGGTCGCGGCGGACTCGCCCGGCGTGTAGCCGACCTCCATCTGGAGGGTCGACCAGTCGGAGGTGGTGTCACCGGTGAAGTGCAGCGTGGTGCGCTTGTCGGCCCACGGGCCGGTCGACACGGGGGTCGGGCTGCTGTAGCCGCCGGCCTGCAACGAGCCGTACGCGCGGGAGAACGCGAAGCCGGTCTTGTCGGCGTACTGCTGGTTGATCCACGCATCCGCGGTCACCCCGGCAAGCGAGGACTTCGTGTTGTCGCAGCACCAGTCCAGCCACCAGAGGTCCGGGCCCTTGGTGCCCTTGGGCAGCATCTCGTCGTGCAGCTGCAGGTACGCCTTGAGCTGGTCCGGGTCGCCGAAGTCGAACGCGTAGCAGTCGGGGCCGCCGTTGCAGCCGACGCGCTGGAGCTTGCCCTTCGCGGTGGCTTGCGCCTGCGCGAACTTCGGGTCCGAGCCGAGGATGCTCGGGTGGATGTTGATGCCGGTGTGCAGACCCTGCTTGCTGGCCCAGTCGAAGAACGCCTTCGGGTCGGGGATCCGGGTGGGGTCGATGCTCCAGCCGTTCCACTTGTCCGGCGCCTTGATGTCGGTGTCGAGGACAAGAACATCCATGGGTACGCCCTCAGCCCTGGCCCGGGCCACCAGGTCCTGGAATTCGCTGGCGGTGCGGTCGTAGTACTCGGAGTACCACACCCCGTACGCCCACTTGGGCAGCAGCTTCGTGGGCCCGGTCAGGGTCGACAGGTCCTTGAGGCCACGGGTGAAGTCCTGCCCGTACGCGAAGACGTAGCCGTCCTGCTCGGCGGCGGGCCGGGGCTTGGTGGTGCTCAGGGCCGAGGCCGAGTCGTCGAGCAGGTACCAGCCGTCCTGGTAGAGCAGGCCCGGGGCGGTGAGCGCGGCACCGGTCACGCCGTCCAGGCCCCGGCGGTAGCCGCCGAGCGGCGCGTGCGGGGCGAGCAGCGGGGAGCCCTTGCTCGTGACGGCGACCGTGTCGATGTTGACGTTGCAACTGGCGTCCGTGGGGCACCCCAGCGTCACCGTGTTGGTGCCACGGTCGAGGTGGACCGGGACGGAGACGGTGTTCCAGTAGTCCCACCCGCTGGTCGGCGCGAGGTCGCCGTGACCGGTGCCGCCGTTCCGGCCGTTACCGACATCGTCCGCGCCTGGCTCGGCTGGGCGCCGGCCTGGCCGTTGGCGTAGCGGATCTGCACCTGGTAGTCACCCGGGGACGGAACATCCGTCACGGTGAGCGCGACGGCAGCCGTGGTGCTCTCCAGACCGGCCAGGAATCCCGTACCGGAAGCGCCGTTGTGGTCGTTCGCGGGCTTCGCGCCGCCGGTCAGCGCGCCGGTCTCGGCCTCACCCAACGTGCCGAATCGCAGGGACTGCGGCTCGGGCGCGGCCGGCGCCGGGAACGGATCACCCGGGTTGAGCACCGCGAGGCTGTCGATGTTCACATTGCCGGAGTCGTTGGGGCCCCGCACCACGGTGATCTCATGCCGACCCGCGGTGAGGTCGACCGGCACGCTGGCCAGGCCCCAGGTGTCCCAGTTCGCGGTGGGCGGCAGCGTCAGCGTACGGCCGGAGTCGCCGTCGATGAGAACCGTCAGGGTGCGGGCCACGTTCTGGCCGTCGCCGCCGGTGCTGTTGGCGTAGCGGACGGAGAGCTGCTTCGTGCCGCCTGCCGGCGCGTCGAGCGCGAACGTGACCGAGTCGCCGGACGAGGCGAAACCAGCCGCGAAGCCGCGCCCGGTGTATCCCCGGTGGTCGGTGGCCACGCCGGGACCGCTCAGCTGTAGTGATTCGGCCTCGCAGAGCGCACCGAACGCGCACGCCGGAGCAGTGTGGCCGGCCCAGGGCTGACCCTGCACGAGCTGCTTGCCGGTCTTGAGCCGCACCGTCAGGTTGTCGGCGGTGAACGCGCCCGAGCCGACCTGGTAACGCAACGTCATCGCGCCGGTGTCGATGGTGAGCCAGCCGTGCTCGACCTGCTTCGTGAAACGCGTACGGGGGAAGTCGTCGCGCCCGATGGCGTTGAACGTGGCGGCGTCGGTGAACCTGCCGTCCTTCTGGTACTCGGTGCGGATCAGGGTCGGGGACAGCACCTCGAAACGGGCGTTGCCCGACCGTACGGCTGAGTCTTGCGCCTGGTGGTGGCTGGCCTGCGCCGGCCCGGACGGAGCGAGAGCCAGCCCCGTGCTGAGAATGCCGACAGCGACGACTGCTGTCGCGCGACGGCGCGGTGAGTTCCGATAGAGCAAGATGCGCTCCTCGTCTCATATGGAGGAAATAAGTCGTTGACAACGCTGTCACTCGACGGAAACACCTGTCAACGGGCGTCGGAGGGTGTCCCTTCTCTCTTACGCGCACAGGTTGACGACCGTGGCACGGGAGGGGCGGGTCAGCAGCGGGGGCGCCGAGCGCGGCGAGTCCACGCGTCACCGTGCCCACGCGGGTAGCTACCAGATGTGTCCGCGTTCGTCGATGATTCGAGGCGAATCGCCGAGGAAGGTGTCGGCCGGAACCGCCCCGTGCGCCAGTTGAGGGTGTCCAACCGGTACAGCGTGGCGCCTTAGGAAGCGGCAATCGCGGATCCTCAGCCCCCTACCTGCCCCGACGCAACTCAGAATCCCGCCGGGTCCGGCTGCGTTGCCGGGCCCTTCTAAAGTGCCGACCATGCCCCGTCGACGGCCGAGCCGAACCTTTCTACGAGTGTTCTCGGCGTTCTATCTCGCTCTCGCGATGACGGGCGCGGCGCTTGTCGCCTGGTCGCTCGCAGGCGAGCAGCGGAGATCGGAGGCATCGGCCGAGGTGCTCGACGTCGAGGGGCACGGGACGCGAACCATCCTGACGGTTCAGTTCAGCACCGAGCGTGGCGTGGTGTGTGAGGTGAGCTTTCGCTCGTCGGTCGTTGCAAACCGAGCCGTGACCATCGGCGAGCGTATCCGTGTCGCCTACGGCGAGAGCCATCCCTGTCTGGGAGTGCGCGAGGTCGGCGACCGATCGCCTTGGTACATCTTCATCATCGCGGTGGTGGTTCTGACCGCCGCCGTCATCATGGCCTACGTCGTCTGGCGCCGGCCGCGACCTCCGCTGCCGCTCCGCTACGCGGGAATGCCCTAGCGGTCTGGACGATCGGACCGGCGAAGCCAGCCGCGGCAACCTGTACACCCCTCTGCGGGCCAGCGTCGCCCTTGTCGTTCACCTGGTCAGCAGCGGGGGCGGTCCAGTGGGGCTGCGCCGGCGAGGGCCTCGACTGTCGCCGGTGGTGCGGTCGACTCGGCCGGGGTCGGTGAGGGCGCGATGGTGGGGCTCGGCGCGGACGTGGGTGGACTGCTCGGCGGGGGCGAGGCGAGGGAGGCCGTAGTGCGTTGCACCTGCCTCGCGACCATCCGGATGTTCGTGGCGGTCGTCCTGTGGCCGTACACGTCGGTAACCCTGATGCGGTACGGCCCGGGGCCGATCCCGTCCTCGATGGTCCAGTAGTTGTCGACCTGGCGGGCCGCCTTGCGGAAGCCGCCGCTCGACCCCTGCGCCTCGACCGAGCGCAGCGGGTTGCCGTGGTTGCCGACCTGCACGGCGAACCACCACTGCGACGCGCCACCCTTGAGCCGGAAGGTGAGGCCGCCGTCGAGCGGAGGGTCCACCACCGCCCGGTACGTCACCTGCGCGATGCCCTGCGCCCGGTCGGCGATCCGCGCGAACGCCTCGTCGGAGAGGTCGATCTTGCTGGGTCCGCACCCGCCGCACTGGTCCATGACCATCACCCGGACCGTGCCCTTCGGGCCGCTGACGTCCAGGTAGCTGCCGCAGGCCGCCGCCCCGGCGTACTGGGACGCGCCGAGGGCCACGTAGAGCCGGTCGGCGGGAGGGCCCGGGAAGGAGCAGGTGCCGCCTGAGCGGCCCGCGTCGTAGAAGCTCGCGGTCCCCTTGTGGACGGTGTTGCCCGCGGGCGGCGCGGCGCAGGCCGGGGCGGCGCCGCCGCGTACGGCGAGGGTGATGCCTAGTACGGCGGCCAGGGCGGCGATCCCGGTACCGGCCAACCAGTGCCTGACCCGCCGATTCAACCGGGGCGTGCCGTTGTCGCCGGCCGGGTTGGCGTTCTCCGCATCCGTGCTTGGTGCTGCCGTCACGGCGGCTGATGTTGCCGCACCGTGCCACGGCAGCGCAAAGCCGTCGAGCGGACCGTCACGCCCCGGAACCGGCGGGTGCGCAGTCCGTTGCGTCCGCCGTGACTTCTCGTATGGCCACGGCGCCTGCGTGCGGCGTTCTAGGCTCCGAGATATGGCGGTGGCGTGCCCTTCTCGACATTGGCGCAGAAGTCCGGGCAATGCCCTCACCCGATGATTTCCCTCGCGAGGCGCGAACTCAGACAGGGAGGAAGCACGCATGGCGGTCAAGACGAAGACCCGTCCCGGCACCACGGAGATTCGCCCGATGCAGGTGGAAATCCCGCAAGCGGACCTGGACGACATGAAACGGCGGATCGCGGCCACGCGTTGGCCGGAAAAGGAAATCGTCGACGACCAGTCGCAGGGCGTGCCACTCGCGACGATCCAGGCCCTCGCACGTTATTGGGAAAATGAGTACGACTGGCGCAAGGTCGAATCACGGCTGAATGCCCTACCGCAGTTCATGACCACCATCGACGGGGTGGACATTCACTTCATCCACGTGCGTTCCAAGCACGAGGACGCTCTGCCGCTCATCGTCACGCACGGGTGGCCCGGATCGGTGATCGAGCAGTTGAAGATCATCGAGCCGCTCACCGACCCCACCGCCCACGGCGGCAGCGCGTCGGACGCCTTCCACCTGGTGATCCCGTCGCTACCCGGCCACGGCTTCTCGGGCAAGCCGACAGCGTTGGGCTGGAACCCGCAGAAGATCGCGACCGCGTGGACCGAGCTGATGACGCGTCTCGGCTACTCGCGGTTCGTCGCCCAGGGCGGCGACTGGGGCGCGGTCATCGTGGACCAGATGGGCATCCAGGCGCCCCCCGAACTGCTCGGCATCCACACCAACATGCCCGGCGCGATCCCAACCGAGATCGACCTGCTGTTCCAGGGCGACACCACAGGCGCGAACAACGCCATGGGCTCGCTGCCCTCGGGTCTGTCCGCCGACGAGATGCGTGCCGCCGAGGAAGCCAACTACGTCTGGAAGCATGTCGCGTACGCCCTGATGATGGCGACGCGTCCGCAGACGCTCACCGGCCTGGCGGATTCGCCGGTCGGCCTGGCGGCCTTCCTGCTCGACCACGACGCGAAGAGTCTGGCCCTGATCGCGCAGGTCTTCGACGGCGCCCAGGCGGGTCTGACCCGCGACGACATCCTGGACAACATCTCGCTCTACTGGTTGACGAACACCGCGATCTCGGCGGCCCGCCTGTACGCGGAGAACAAGCTCTCGTTCTTCGCCGCCAAGGGCGTCAACGTCCCGGTGGCCGTGAGCGTCTTTCCCGACGAGCTGTACGAGGCCCCGCAGAGTTGGGCGGAGCAGGCGTACCCGAACCTCATCTACTTCAACAAGCTCGACGTGGGCGGGCACTTCGCGGCCTGGGAGCAGCCGAAGATCTTTTCCGAAGAGGTTCGCACCGCCTTCCGGTCGCTTCGCTAGATGGCCGCGTTGGGTCGTGCGCACCTGCCGCCGCTCGGCGGGGCGGTCGAGTGGCTCAACTCCGCGCCGCTCGGCCCCGCCGAGCTGCGGGGTCGCGTCGTCCTGGTGAACTTCTGGACGCTGACCTGCATCAACTGGCTGCGCCAGGAGCCGTACGTCCGGGCCTGGTCGCAGGCATACCGCAACGACGGCCTCGTCGTCGTCGGGGTGCACACCCCGGAGTTCACCTTCGAGCACCAGGTCGACTGGGTGCGCCGGGCGGTCGCGGCGCGCTCGATCGACTACCCGGTCGCGGTCGACAACGACTACGCGATCTGGCGTGCCTTCGACAACCAGTACTGGCCGGCGCTGTACTTCGTGGACACCGACGGGGTCATCCGCGACGAGCACTTCGGTGAGGGGCGCTACGAGCAGTCCGAGCGGAGGCTTCAGCAACTGCTCGGCGTCGAGCGCGCCCCCGTACCCGTGCGAGGGCTCGGCCCGGAGGCGGAGGCCGACTGGGGCAACCTGCGGACGCCCGAGACGTACCTCGGGTTCAGTCGCGGCGAACACTTCGCGTCGCCGAACGGCCCCGCGCTCGACGAACGCCGCGCCTACGACCTCCCCGATGCCCTGGCCCTCAACCAGTGGGCCCTCGCCGGGGAGTGGACGATCGGGTCGGAGAACGTCGTGGTCGATCGGGCCGGCGGCAGCATCGCTCTCCGGTTCCACGCCCGCGACGCGCATCTCGTGCTGGCCCCCGGGGCGGGACGGTCGATCCCGTTCCGGGTGCTCCTCGACGGCGAGGCTCCCGGCCCGTCCCACGGCGTCGACGTCGACGAGGCCGGCAACGGCGTGCTGGAGGACGGCCGCCTCCACCAGCTCGTCCGCCAGGACGGCGCGGTCCGGGAGCGGACCCTGGAGGTCACGTTCGGCGAGCCCGGCGCCGAGGCGTACGCCTTCACCTTCGGATAGGCCCGGTCAGCGGCGCAGGTCGACCCTGCTGACCTCGCCCGAGAACGGCGAGATGGTGCGTACCTGGGGGCCGGGGCGTAGGCGGGCGTCCGTCGCGTACCGGTCGGCGAGTGCCTTCTCCGCGGCCTCGTCGCCGCCGTCGGCGGCGAGCAGTAACGCGGCGATCTCGTCGGCGAGCGTGAGGTCGGCGTCGGCGAGGTCGTCGGTCATCGCGCCGAAGCCGTCCCAGAGCAGCAACTCGTCCTTGCGCCGATGGGCCAGCTCGTGCAGGACGTATTCATGGATGAACCACGGGCCGCGGATCGGCAGTTCCGGGCTCACGCCGTAGGAGTCGGGATCGATCGCCCCGGCCCGGTACGCCGACCAGACCCGCGCCGCCGAGTCGAAGAGCCCTGCCGTCGGGTCGATGTCGTAGCCGTCGAACGGCCAGTCGCCGGCCGGGTCGACCTCCGGGTCGGCCCAGACCCAGCGGTGGCCGTTCCAGTACTCCACCAGCACGTGATCGTGGTGCCAGCCGGGCGTGAAATAGGAGGCGAAGCCGACCCGGCTGCGGCTCGGGATACCGTGCTGACGCAGCAGCGCGACCGAGAGCAGCGTGTGGTCGCGGCAGCAGCCGGCCACCCGGTCGACGGCCGGACGCTCGGTGCGCAGGGGCAGGGCAAAGCGGGACTGGTCGGTGTCGAGGATGCGGTCCACCCAGCGGCTGTTCACCTCGTCGAGCCGGTCGATGGGCAGTTCGACGCCGCCGGCGCGGTAGTGGACGATCACGTTGCGGGCGGTCGCCGCCACGGTGGCGATGTCGGCGGGCACGGCGTCGAGCAGTGCGCCATGCCGGCCGGGGTCGCTGTACGGGGAGTGCTGTCGGTAGCTGTCGACGTCCATGGGGCAAGTCTTCGTCCTGCCACCGTGTCAGGGTCAAGGCGTCCGCACGCGATAGTGTCGCCTGCTGTGACAGCGCCCGTGATCACCATCGCCACACCAGCAGACCGTTTCGCGGTGGTCGGCTCGCTGGTCGCCGCGTTCGTCAAGGATCCCGTCCTGCGGCACCTCTTCCCCGACGACGCGACCTATCCGCGCTACGCCGCCACCTTCTTCGGGAACCTCTTCGACAGGCGGGTGCACCGGTCGTCGATCTGGACGATCGGCAGCGGTGCGTCCGTCGCCATCTGGGAGCCCCCGGCCGAATCCCCGGCGGCCGGGCACGGATCGCCGGCGGCCGGGCACGGATCGCCGGCGGAAGTTCGATACCCCGCTGACGTGCGGGCCCGCGTCCAGGGCTACGACGAGGCCGTGCACGCGGCCCTGCCGACGTACCCGTTCTGGTATCTCGGTGTCCTCGGCACCCACCCGGACAGCGCCGGGCGCGGTTGGGGCCGCGTGGTCATGCGGGTCGGGCTGGCCCGCGCCGCCGCCGACGGCCTGCCGGCGATCCTGGAGACCAGCAATCCGGCCAACGTCGAGCTGTACCGCCGCGCCGGCTGGGAGGTGGTGGGGTCGCTGTCGGAGCCCGTGCCCACCTGGATCATGCAGCAGTCACCCCGCTGAGCCGTGGACGCCGCCAGCCCTGCCTCCCCGCCCACCCGACCGTTGCGGGCATCGGATGTCGGGTGGGCCACCTGCCCTGCCGCCTAGCGTTGCTGCTCGTCAGGGAAAGGAGGTCCGGGTGCTGGAGCGGCTCAACGAGGCCATGGCGCACATCGAGCGGCACCTCGACCAGCAGATCGAGGTGGCCGACCTGGCGCGGATCGCGCTGACGTCGGAGTACCACTTCCGGCGGCTGTTCTCCGCGCTGGCCGGCATGCCGCTGTCGGAGTACATCCGTCGGCGTCGGCTCACCGTCGCCGGCGCGGACGTGCTGGCGGGGGAGCGGACGTTGCTCGACGTCGCCGTGCGCTACGGCTACGGATCGGCCGAGGCGTTCGCCCGGGCGTTCCGCGCCGTGCACGGCGTGGGGCCGGGAGAAGCTCGGCGTACGGGGGCAGCGCTGCGCGCCCAGCCCCGGATGTCCTTCCGACTCACCGTGGAAGGGAGTGGCAGCATGGAGTACCGCATCGTCACCAAGGACGCGTTCGCGCTGGTGGGGCGCAAGGCCCGCGTCCCGCTGGTGCACGAGGGGATGAACCCGGCGATCGTCGCGTTCATCCGCAGCATCGACGCGGGAACGACAGCCCGGATCGAGGCGCTCTCCGATCAGGAGCCGGCCGGGGTCGTCAACGTCAGCGACAACCTCGCCGACGGTCGGGCCGAGGGCAGCGAGCTGGACTACTGGCACGGGGCGGTCACCGGCGCCACGCCGCCGGAGGACCTGGACGCGTTGCCGGTGGCGGCCGGAACGTGGGCGGTGTTCACCACCTCCGGCGCGTTCCCGCAGGCCGTGCAGTACCTGTGGCGGGACGTCTTCACCCAGTGGTTCCCGTCCAACCCGTACCGCAGCCGACCGGGACCGGAGATCTCCCGGGTCCGGGTGTCCGCGGACGGGACCACGGCGGACGCCGAACTGTGGATCCCCGTCGAGCGCGTCGCGGCCTGACGGACGCGGCTCAGGCGGGGACGTCGTCCCAGGTCG
The DNA here is from genome assembly GCF_040608295.1 of Micromonospora sp. NPDC005197. Lineage (NCBI taxonomy): Bacteria > Bacillati > Actinomycetota > Actinomycetes > Micromonosporales > Micromonosporaceae > Micromonospora > Micromonospora sp. NPDC005197. The sequence continues at coordinate 49,894 of NZ_JBEXHY010000025.1, forward strand.
TGCCGGGCGGGAGGTAGCCGGCTGACGGGTTCTCGCGCAGCGCGTAGGCGAGGACCAGCAGCGCGTGCTTGTCCAACTCGGGCAGCCGATCGAGCGGGAACCACCGCACGGCCAGCGACTCGTCGTCGTTGACCCGGGCGGTGCCGGCCACGACCCGGCAGACGAAGCCCAGGTTCAGGTATTCGCAGTGGTCCCCGTTGGGGTAGGTGTGCGGGTGCGAGACGGCACTGGACAGCCGTACCGGCGTCACGTCCAGGCCCGTCTCCTCCCGTACCTCCCGGACGAGCGCGGTGGCCGGCTGCTCGCCCGGCTCCACGAAGCCGCTGATCACCGACCACCGTCCGTCGTCGGAGCGCTGGCCGAGCAGCACCTCGCCGGCGTCGTTGCGGATCACCGCGCTGACGCTGGGCAGCCACAGCAGGTCGTGGCCGACGTGTTTGCGCATCCCCACGATGTAGTCCGGTACCGCCATCGGGCGATCATAGGCCGCGCGTGGGCGCCCGCCGCCGTCCCGGCAGCGCCGCGCCGCGCTCAGCCCGACCAGGCGACGGTACGACGAAAGCGCGCGTACTCCCCGGCCAGCTCGGCGTCGATCCGCTCCATCCGGGCGGGGGTGAGCACCACAGCAGGGTCCTGCCACGGGCGTCCGGCGAGCATCCGGCGGCGTAGCCCGATCGGCGGGTGGGCGGCGAAGAGCGAGGCCTCGTCGCGGACCGACAGTTGGCGCAGCAGCGGCAGCCGGTCGCTGCTCGCCGCCCGGGCCTCGGCGAACGCCGATCGCCAGCGGTCCGGGCCGTGCCCCGCCCGCGTCTGGACGCGCACCGCCAACGCCATCGACTCGCCGGCCAGCAGGGCGTCGAGCAGGCCGGTGGCGGCCGTCGTGCCGGCGACCCGGGCGGCCAGGTCGTCGGCCAGGTACTCGGCGCGCTGGCTGTCCCGCAGCGCCACGCTCACCAGCACCAGGTACGCGCCGAACAGCACCCGGGACACCACCCACTGGAACGCGCGGCCCAGCGCGTCACCCACCATCTCCACCAGGCCGGCACCGATGGTGGTCCGTACCGGCCGGAACAGGTCGGCGGCCGACGCGAGCATGGTGAACGCGGGTTGGGTGAGCAGACCCCGACGCGGGTCGCCGTTGACGAAGTGGCCGAGTTCGTGCCCGAGCAACGCCACCCGTTCGCCGGCGGGAAGCGAGCCCCACAACGGCAGCCCGAGCCCCAGCACCCTGCGGCGTCGCACCCCGACCGCGTTCGCGTACGCGTTGATGTCGCCGTCGACCCCGACCACGTGCGGCGCTGGTGCGCCGATCGCCGCGGCCACTTCGTCGATCAGCCCGAACAGCTCCGGCGCCCGGTCGCGGGACAGCACCTCCAGATCCGGGTCGACCCGGCCGAAGCGCGGCCGCAGAGCGACAGCCAGGCCGACCATCGCCACGCCCAGCACGATCGCCAGGTTGGGAAAGGGGAACGCCACGATCAGCCACCCGCCGACGACCGCGAGGGCGAGCACGGCCGCGACCAGCAGCAGGGACACCACCGCGGTCAGCACCCGTGCCCCGTTCGACCCGCCATCACCGAGCGGGCGGCCAACCAACTGCCGGAACTGCCGCCCGGTCGCCTGGAACGCCAACCGGTGGGTCCACCTGTCGACCCAGGTCCAGCCGAACTCGCGCTCGCGCCGCCGGGGGTCGTAGGCGTCCAGGTTCCACTCACAGCCGGGGCACCACGGCACCGCGTCCCGAAGCGATGCGGTGGTGGTTCCGCATCCCGGGCACGCCCCCGCGCCGGTCGCCATGTTGATCACGGCCACGAATCCTGCCCCGGATCGCCGTACGCGGGAATCGACCGTTCGGTCACCGGCGTTCTCGCGCGTCCAGTGCCCCCACCTGCACTTCTTTCGGTGTTTTCGCCCGGAGCGCGGTAAGCGTCTCTACTGTGGAGAGGGTTCGGCGACTTGTGTGATCCGGTGGCGGTCAGCCGGTTCGCGGTGCACAGTGATTGCCATGAGCGACAGCGGACGTAATGGGCAGTTCTACTGGTGCACCCGGCACCACCGGGTCGAGACGGACACCGACGTGTGTCCGGCGAAGCACGTCCTCGGCCCGTACAACTCGGCGGCCGACGCGGAGAACGCCCTGCAGCGAGTGCAGGAGCGGAACGAGGCGTGGGAGGCCGAGGACGCCCGTTGGGCCGGGGACGACAGGTAGACGGCGCGGGACGGCCCGCGTCGCGGTAGTTCGTGCTCCGCGAGGACGCACGCGAGAGCACGTCCCCGAGGAGGGAACCACGATGGCCGAAGCACAGCAGGCCACCACCCGTCCGGCCGCCCGACGCACCACCGCGAAGAAGACCGCCGCGGCGGAGCGCAACACGGCGGCGAGCCGGACCACCCCCGTGCGCAAGTCCACCACTGGCGCCGCGAAGGCGCCGGCCCGCAAGGCGGCCGGCGGCGCGGGGCGTGCGCCGGCCAAGAAGACCACCGCGGCGGCGAAGAAGGCCCCGGCGAAGAAGGCCGCTCCCTCCAAGACGGCCGCCACCACGACCGCCGCCGCCAAGACCGCTGCGGCGAAGAAGACCGCTGCGGCGAAGAAGACCGCTGCGGCGAAGAAGACCGCGACCAGGACCAGCGCGGCGGCGAAGAAGGCTCCGGCGAAGAAGGCCCCGGCCAGGACCTCGCCCGCCACCCGCAAGACGACCACCGCCGCGAAGCGGACCCCAGCGCGCAAGAGCACCACCGCCGCGAGCAGGACGACGGGTACGGCGAAGAAGACGACAAGCGCCGCGAAGAAGACCACGGCGTCGGCGGCGAAGAGGACGACCGCCGCCGCGAAGGCGCCCGCGCGCAAGGTCGCGACCAAGGCGTCCACGGCGAAGAAGACGGCCGCCAAGAAGGCCCCGGCGAAGAAGACGGCGGCGACGAAGGCGCCCGCCAAGAAGGCGGCGGCGAAGAAGACCGCTTCCACCCGCCCGAGCGGCGGCGCCCGCAACGCCCCGGCGAAGAAGGCGCCGGCCGCGAAGGCGACCGGCACCTCCTCGATCACCGCCCGCAAGGCGGCGGCGAAGAAGGCCCCGGCGAAGAAGACCACCGCGGCCAAGGCGCCGGCCCGCACGGTGACCGCCCGCAAGTCACCCGCCCGCCCGGTCGCCGCACGAGCCACCACCCCACGGGGTACGCGCAGCACCGCCCGCAAGGCGACCGGCTGAGCGCAGGCAGCCTCGGCTCGACACCCACGGAGATCTCGGCCGGTCACCGGAAGCGGATCACCGGTGGCGCTGTCAGGATTGACCCCGTGGTCATCCGACGCGTACTCGCGCCCCGCATCGACTTCGGCGCGCTGCGCCGCGAACTCGGCCTGCCCGAGGGTTTCCCGGCGGCCGCCCAACGGGAGGCCGACGCGGCGGCTGCCGCGCCGCCCCGGCCGTCCGTCGACCGCACCGACATACCGTTCGTGACGGTCGACCCGGCCACCTCACGTGACCTGGACCAGGCGATGCACCTCGCCCGCCGCCCAGGCGGCGGCTACCGGGTGCGGTACGCGATCGCGGACGTCGCGGCGCACGTCGAGCCGGGCGGCGCGCTCGAGGAGGAGACCTGGCGGCGCGGGCAGACGGTCTACCTGCCCGACGGCAACGTGCCGCTGCACCCGCTGACGCTCAGCGAGGGCGCGGCCAGCCTGCTGCCCGACGACGACCGCGCCGCCGTGGTGTGGACCATCGACCTGGACGCCGACGGCGGCACCGTGGCCGTCGAGCTGGAGCGCGCCCTGGTGCGCAGCCGGGCGAAACTCGACTACACCGGCGTGCAGGCGGCGGCCGAGGCAGGCCGGCTGCCCGAGCCGATCGCGCTGCTGCCCGAGATCGGCGACCGGCTGACGGCCCGGGGGCTGCGCCGTGGCGCCATCAACCTGCCGCTACCCGAGCAGGACGTGGAGCCCGACGGTGACGGCTGGCGGCTGGTGCTGCGCGGGCCGGTGCCGATGGAGGAGCACAACGCGCAGATCTCGTTGCTGACCGGGATGGCCGCTGCCGACATCATGCTGGCCGCCGGGGTGGGCCTGCTGCGGACGATGCCGGCACCGAAGCCGGAGGCGGTGCAACGCCTGCGGGCGGCCGCCGCTCCGCTGGGCGTGCACTGGCCGGACGGCGCGGGCCCCGGTGAGGTGATCGCCGGCCTGGACGCCGCGCAGCCGCGTTCCGCCGCGTTCATCGACCAGGCGGCCGAGCTGATGCGCGGCGCCGCGTACACCGCCTTCGACGGCACTCGGCCGGAGCAGCCGGAGCACGGCGGGGTGGCCGCCGCGTACGCCCATGTCACGGCGCCGTTGCGGCGCCTCGCCGACCGGTACGCCACCGAGGTCTGCCTGGCCCTGCACGCGGGCCGCGAGGTGCCCGACTGGGCCCGCGCGGCGCTGCCCCGGCTGCCCGAGGTGATGGCCAGCACCGACCGGACCGCCTCGGCGGCCAGCCGCGGCGCCGTCGAGCTCACCGAGGCGGTGCTGTTGGAGCACCGGGTGGGGGAGACCTTCGACGCGGCGGTGCTCGACGTCGACGCTCCGCCCAACGGCAAGTCCCGGCCCCGCCCGCCCGGCGGAACGGTGGCCCTGGACGCCCCACCGGTACGCGGCCGCTGCCTCGGTGCGCTGCCGCTCGGCGAACGGGTCCGGGTCCGCCTGGTCACCGCGGACCCCACGGCCCGCACGGTGCTGTTCGAGCTGGCCTGAGCGGTGTCGTTCGGGGGCGGTGTCGTTCGGGGGCGGTGTCGTTCGGGAGCGGTGTCGTTCGGGAGTGGTTCGCTCGGGTAGCGGGGATTGTCACAGCGGCTCGCGCTGCTGACGGACCGGGCGGTTTGCGAGGATGAGCCCATGGCATACGACGCGAGCACGCTGCCCGACGTGTCCGGGCTGACGGTCGGCATCATCGGCGGCACCGGCGACCAGGGCCGTGGCCTCGCCTACCGGCTCGCCCGGGCCGGGCAGACGGTGCTGATCGGCTCCCGATCGGCGGAGCGGGCCGCCGAGTCCGCCGCCGAGATCGCCGCTCTGCCCCGGATGCCGGCCGACGTCCGCATCACCGGCGCGGCCAACGACGAGGTGGCTCGCCGCAGCGACGTCGTGATCATCGCGGTCCCGTGGGACGGGCACGCCGCCACCGTCGCCGCCCTCGCCGAGCCGCTCGCCGGAACGATCGTCGTCGACTGCGTCAACCCGCTGGGCTTCGACAAGCAGGGCCCGTACGCCCTCCCCGTCGCCGAGGGCAGCGCCGTCCAGCAGGCCGCCGCGCTGTTGCCCGACTCCCGCGTCTGCGCCGCGTTCAACCATGTCAGCGCCCCGCTGCTGGCCGACCCCGAGGTCGACCGGATCGACCTCGACGTGCTGATCTGCACCGAAGACCGGGAGCTCGTCGACATCGTCGGAGCGCTCGCCGCCCGGATCCCCGGAATGCGCGGCATCTACGCCGGCCGGCTGCGCAACGCCCACCAGATCGAGGCGTTCACCGCGAATCTGATCGCCATCAACAAGCGCTACAAGGCGCACGCCGGCATCCGCGTCACCGACCTCTGAGAGCGCACGTCCGCTCCGGGTAGGGACGGTCGGGCGCACCGCTCTTGGCCGGACGGCCAGGGTCTGCCCGGTCGCTCTGAATCGGCTGGTCAGATGACAGCGCCCTGAGGGACCATGCGGCGTGACCGATGCTGATGGGGTGCTGAGGATCGCCTCGCAGAGCTGACGAGCCTCCTACAGCGAGATGATCCGGAGGTCGTCGTGTCGCTGTGGCACGACCTTTCGCATGTGAGCGGGCTCTTGCGGCTGCTGGCGTACCTCGACCTGCCCGACACTCGCCAGGTGCGCGAAAACTAGGTGTCGCTACCGATCGAGCCAGGTGTCGCTACCGATCGAGCCGCCCATGCTCGGTCGCGCCGAGGCCGGGCGGCTCGGCCCATGCGCCGCCAGGCTGCACCCCACGGCACGCCTTGTCGGCTCACGCACGCGCAGCATCTGACCACGAGCTAACGAGGCTGAACGGCGGCCTGACTGGGGTGATTGGCTGCCTCGGTGTGGTCACGTCCGCCGGTGGTAGTGGTTGCGGCGGGGGACCTGTTCGGGGTCGAGCCAGGCCGGTGGGATGAATTCGGGGTGGCCGTCGCCGCCGAGGTGGACGGTCCAGTCGCCGTGGTGGATGTGTCGGTGGTGGTGGCCGCAGAGGAGCACTGAGTTGTCGAGGCTGGTGTCGCCGCCGTTGGCCCAGTGTCGGATGTGGTGGGCGTCGCACCAGCGGGGTGGGCGGTCGCAGCCGGGGAAGGCGCAGCCGCGGTCGCGCAGGACGAGGGCGCGGCGGAGTGGGCCGGTGATGAGGCGGCGTTGTCGGCCGACGTCGAGTGGTTGGCCGGCGCTGCCGAGGACGGCGGGCAGGATGGTGGCGTCGCAGGCGAGGCGCCGCACGGTCTCCGGGGCGAGCTCGAAACCGGTGTCCAACGTGCCTCCGCCGAACTGCCGGCCGAGGCCGTCGTAGCTGGTGGTGACGACGATCTGCGCGGGCTCGCCGCCGTGCTCGGGTAGCTCGCCGGTACGCAGGCTGAGTCGGCACAGGTCGGCGAGGGCGTCGTGGCGGCGTTGGCCGGGGGAGCGTTGGTCGTCGGGGCCGGTGGGCGCGGTCAGTGGGTCGATGGCGGCGCGGAGCAGGCCGGCGGTTTCGGTGTCGAGGATGCCGGTGAGGCGCAGACGGCCGTCGGTGAGGGTGGAGAGGGTGACGTGGCGGTCGCGGGCGGCTCGTCGGGCCTCGGCGTCGAGAGCGGCCTGGGCGGCGGCGTCGGCGATGTCGGGGGCGACGTGGTCGAGGATGCGGGTGCCGAGTTTGCGCAGCAGGGTGGGGTCGAACTGCCCAGCCCACTCGACCAGCAAGCCGACCGCCTTGTCGGCCGCCGCGCTGCCGGCGGCGGCCTCGACGGTGGTGACGGTGTCGGCGATGACCCGGGCCTGGTCGAGCGTGATGTCGGCGTCGGCCAGTGCCTGTCGTATGCCGGGGTTGCCGGTGTCGAGGGTGGTGGCGAGGTCGACGATGCGGCGGGCGGCGGGGACGGTGAGGTGCAGACGCTCGCGCAGCCACACCGCCGTGGAGGACGCGCCCTGCGCGGTCGCCGCGCGCCGGCCGTCGAACTCTCGGATCAGCGCCAGCTTGACGGCGGCGAGGCGCTGCTCGATGCGGTGCGTGGCGTCGAGCGCGGCGATCAGTTCCTGCTCGGGCAGAGCCCAGGTGGCCGAATCGGCGCAGGCCGTGACCGCGGCCTCTGCCTGCGCCAACCCCTCCATCATGGCCCGAGACTAGAACACCTGTACGACATTTTCAGCGACCAAGATCGATTGAGCCGTCAGCGCTTCAGACTGGGAGCGGAGGGACCAGCCGGTGAACGGGAACACCGTGCCGCCGGCCCCGCCGCTCCCAGTCCGCTCCAGGTCGTGCCGCCCCTCGTCGTGCCCAAAGGAGGTGGGGCCGGCGAGGAGCGGGCAGCAGGCAACCCGGCCACACCGCCACGCAGATCGCCGGTGGTGACGGCCGCGGCCTGCGGCCCGTGGACTCGGCCTGCGGACTCGGCCTGCGGTCCGTGTGCCGCGGACTCGGCCTGCGGCCCAGGGACTTGGCCCGTGGCCCAGGGACTCGGTCCGTGGCCCAGGGACTCGGCCCGCGGCTCGTGGCCCGTTCAGCGCTCTAGAAGGTGTGTTCGGCTGCCGGGAACTCGCCGCCGCGGACCTCGTCGGCGAAGCGGCGGGTGGCGTCGGTGAGGACGTCGGCCAGGTCGGCGTAGCGCTTCACGAAGCGCGGGGCCTTGCCGGTGCGCAGGCCGGCCATGTCCTGCCAGACCAGCACCTGGGCGTCGGTGTCCGGGCCGGCGCCGATGCCGACCGTGGGGATCGCCAATTCGTGGGTGATCTGCTTGGCCACCTCACCCGGCACCATCTCCAGCACCACCGCGAACGCGCCGGCCTCGGCCACCGCCCGCGCGTCGGCCAGCACCTCGTCGGCCGTGTCGCCCCGGCCCTGTACGCGGTAGCCGCCCAGGGTGTGCTCGCTCTGCGGGGTGAAGCCGATGTGCGCCATCACCGGGATGCCGGCCCCGACGATCGCGGCGATCTGCGCGGCGCAGCGTCGGCCGCCCTCCAGCTTCACCGCGTGGCAGCCACCCTCCTTCATGAACCGGACGGCGGTGCGCAGCGCCTGGGTGGGGCCCTCCTCGTACGAGCCGAAGGGCAGGTCACCGACGACGAGGGCCTGCTGGGTCGAGCGCACCACGGCCCGTACCAGCGGAAGCAGGTCGTCGGCGGTCACCGGCAGGGTGGTCTCGTAGCCGAACACGTTGTTCGCGGCCGAGTCGCCGACCAGCAGCACCGGCACGCCGGCCCGGTCGAAGATCCCCGCCGTGTACTGGTCGTACGAGGTGAGCATCGGCCACCGCTCGCCACGCTCCTTGGCGGCGATCAGGTCGCGGGTGCGGACCCGACGGGTGGCCGGTCCGCCGTACAGCGCGGTCACCTCGTTGGGAGTGGACTCGGTCATGACTGTCTCCTTCCTCGAGGCCGCCTGCGCGGTCCCCGGGTTCCGTCGCGATCGTCGCACCGCCAGGCCCGGCGACGGCAGGGCGCAGTGGAAGATGTCACTCACGACCGTCGCGCACCGGGCACGCCGCACGCGCCGGCCCGGGTCCGATGACCCGACCCGGGTGTACGGGCTCAGCCGTGCTCGCGCCAGCGGTTGGTGATCGGCAGACGACGGTCGCGGCCGAACGCCTTCATGGAGATCTTCGTGCCGGGCGCCGACTGGCGTCGCTTGTACTCGGCGGTATCCACCAGCCGCAGCACCTTGTCGACGACGGCCGGGTCGTGGCCCGACTCGACCAGCCCGTCGCGGCCCAGGTCGCCGTCGACGTAGCCGATCAGGATCGGGTCCAGCACGTCGTAGTCGGGCAGGGAATCGCTGTCGAGCTGGCCCGGGCTCAGCTCGGCGCTCGGCGGCTTGCCGATCGAGTTCTCCGGGATCGGGGCGGTCTCGCCGCGGCGGGCCGCGTCCGCGTTGCGCCACTTCGCCAGCCGCCAGACCAGCGTCTTCCAGACATCCTTGATCGGGTTGAAGCCGCCCACCGAGTCGCCGTACAGGGTGGAGTAGCCGACCGCCAGCTCGCTCTTGTTGCCGGTGGTGAGCACCAGGTGGCCCTCCTGGTTCGACAGCGCCATCAGGATGACACCGCGGACCCGGGCCTGGAGGTTCTCCACGGCGATCCCGGACAGCGACAGGTTGGCGAGGAAGGCGTCCACCATCGGCTGGATCGGCTCGACGCGGTAGTCCAGCCCGGTGCGCTTGGCCAGGTCGGCCGCGTCCTCACGGGAGTGCTCGGAGGAGTGCTGGCTGGGCAGCGACACCCCGACCACCCGGTCCGGGCCGAGCGCGTCGACGGCGAGGGCGGCCACCACCGCCGAGTCGATGCCGCCGGAGAGGCCGAGCGCCACCGACGCGAACCGGTTCTTGTTGACGTAGTCGCGCAGGCCGAGCACCAGCGCGTGCCACACCTCGGCCTCGTCGGCCACCGGCTCGATCAGCCCGCCGGCGGCGGCCGGGCCGGACGGCGCGGGCGGGATCACGTCCACCGTGTGGTGCGCGACCCGCATGTCGTCCGCGACGTTCCGGCTGCCCGGGGCCGTGGTCGCGGCCGGCAGCTCGACGTCGTGCACGAGCAGGTGCTCGACGAACTGCGGGGCGCGGGTGAGCAGTTCGCCGTCGGAGGTGACGATCATCGAGTCGCCCTCGAAGACCAGCTCGTCCTGGCCGCCGATCATGTTGACGTACGCGATGGCGGCGTTCGCCTCGGCGGCCCGGCGGCGAACCAACGGCAGCCGGATGTCGTCCTTGTTCAGCTCGTACGGCGAACCGTTGATGTTGACCACCAGGCCGACGCCGGCCTGCCGGGCGGCGGCGAACGGGCCGCCGGCCTGCCACAGGTCCTCGCAGATGGTCAGCGCGACGTCCACCCCGCCGATCCGCACCACGGTCAGCTGGTCGCCGGAGACGAAGTAGCGGTCCTCGTCGAAGACGCCGTAGTTGGGCAGGTGGTGCTTGAAGTAGCGGGCGACCACCGTGCCCCGGTGCAGCAGCGCGGCGGCGTTGCGGGCACCCCGGCCCGGCTCGGCGTCCCCGCTGATCTGCGGCGGCCCGTCGGCGTCCAGGTAGCCGACCACGACCGGCAGGTCACCGAGACCGTCCTCGGCGAGGTCGGCGGCGAGCCGCTGGAGGGCGGCCTGGGACGCGGCGACGAAGGAACGCCGGAAGACCAGGTCCTCGACCGGGTAGCCGGTCAGCATCATCTCCGGGAAGAGCACGAGCTGGGCGCCGGCGTCGGCGGCCTGGCGGGTCCAGCTGCGGACCAGGTCGGCATTGCCGGCGAGGTCGCCGACGCTCGGGTTGACCTGGGACAGGGCGAGACGCAGGGTGGGCATGTCCTCATCTTGCCTCAGCCTGACCGGAGCAATCCGTACCGTCGGACGAGATGGCGGCCACGCGCGAGCGCCGCGCGACGGCCAGGCCGGATCGGTACCGTTCGGCGGCGGGACGCGAGGGGACGGACGGCGGCGGTTCGCGTAACGTCTGCGTAACCAGGCCCGGGAACACTGGGCGGTCAGGTCGGGTACAGCCCGACCAAGGCGGACAAAAGAGTTGTCGCGAGGGGTTGGGGAAGTGGACCGTCAGCAGGAGTTCGTCCTCCGTACGCTGGAAGAGCGGGACATCCGGTTCGTCCGGCTGTGGTTCACGGACGTGCTGGGCACGCTCAAGAGCGTCTCGGTGGCGCCCGCCGAGCTGGAAGCGGCCTTCGAGGAGGGCATCGGCTTCGACGGCTCGGCCATCGAAGGCTTCGCCCGGGTCTTCGAATCGGACATGGTGGCCATGCCCGACCCGACCACCTTCCAGGTCTTCCCGTTCGAGGGTGGGGTCAGCGGCGAGAGCGCCCGGATGTTCTGCGACATCCTGCTGCCCGACGGCGGCCCGTCCTGGGCCGACCCGCGGCACGTGCTGCGCCGCGCGTTGTCCAAGGCGGCCGAGAAGGGCTTCACCTTCTACACCCACCCCGAGATCGAGTTCTTCCTGCTGGAGAACGGCCCGCAGGACGGTTCGGTGCCCACCCCGGTGGACACCGGCGGCTACTTCGAGCACACCACCCACGCGGTGGCCCGCGACTTCCGCCGCCAGGGCGTGCTGGCGCTGGAGCGGATCGGCATCTCGGTGGAGTTCAGCCACCACGAGGTCGCCCCCGGCCAGCAGGAGATCGACCTGCGCTACGCCGACGCGCTGACCACCGCCGACAACATCATGACCTTCCGGCACGTGGTGAAGGAGGTCGCGCTCTCCACCGGTGTGCAGGCCAGCTTCATGCCGAAGCCGTTCACCGACCAGCCGGGCAGCGGCATGCACACCCACCTGTCGCTGTTCGAGGGCGAGCGCAACGCCTTCCACGACAGCGGCGACCCGATGAAGCTCTCCAAGGTGGCGAAGTCCTTCATCGCCGGCCTGCTGGTGCACGCCCGGGAGTACACGGCGGTCACCAACCAGTGGGTCAACTCGTACAAGCGGCTGTTCCCGCAGGCCCTGCCGGACCGGATCACCGAGAGCCCGGCGTACGTCTGCTGGGGTCACCTGAACCGGTCCGCGCTGGTCCGGGTCCCGGCGTACGGCAAGCCGAACTCCGCCCGGGTCGAGGTCCGGTCGCTGGACTCGGCGACCAACCCGTACCTCGCCTTCGCGGTGCTGCTCGGCGCCGGCCTGAAGGGCATCGAGGAGGGCTACGAGCTGCCGCCGGGCGCCGAGGACGACGTCTGGTCGCTGAGCAGCGCCGAGCGCCGCGCCATGGGGTACGAGGCGCTGCCGGAGAACCTGGCCGAGGCGATCGACGTGATGGCCGGATCCGAACTGGTCGCCGAGGTGCTCGGCGAGCACGTCTTCGACTTCTTCCTGCGCAACAAGCGGGCCGAGTGGGAGCAGTACCGCCGCGAGGTCACCCCGTACGAGCGGCAGCGTTACCTGGCGCTGTAGTCGCGGGGCTGACGGGGTGGCGCGCTGCCGCTATCGTCTCGATCACCGCGCCGGTACCCCTCCGGGCGGAGAGTCGGGAGGCAGTCGGTGCTGGAGGACCTGCTCAGCGGTGCCTGGCAGAGCGTCGTGTTCGGGGTCGTGGGCGTCGGGCTCATGGCTGCCGGGTTCGGGCTCGTCGACCTGCTGACCCCAGGGCGGTTGCGGGAGCTGATCTGGGTCGAGCGCAACGCCAACGCGGGGTTGCTGCTCGCCGCCAACCAGCTCGGCATCGCCGGCATCGTCTTCACGGCGATCCTGACCAGCTACAGCGACTTCGGCCGGGGGCTGGCCTCCACCGTGGTCTTCGGGCTCGTCGGGCTGGCCATCATGGCGCTCGCCTTCTTCGTGCTCGACCTGCTCACCCCCGGCAAGCTCGGTGAGGTCATCTGCTCGTCCGAGCCGCACCCGGCGGCCCGGGTCAGCGCCGCCACGCACTTCGGCGCGGCGCTGATCGTCTGCGCCTGCATCGCCTGAGGCCGGTCGCCTGAGCGCGCCGCGTCCCGGGCTGTCGTCGTACCCCGGCCGTAGCGTGCCGGGCATGAACCGCACGGACCGGCTCTACGCCCTGGTCGAGGAGCTGCGGGCGGTGTCGCCCCGGCCCCGCAGCGCCCGCTGGCTGGCCGCCCACTTCGAGGTGAGCAGCCGGACCATCGAGCGGGACATCGGCGCGCTCCAGGAGGCCGGGGTGCCGATCTGGGCCGAGCCCGGGCGCACCGGCGGCTACGTTCTGGACCGCAGCCGCACCCTGCCGCCGGTCAACCTGACCCCGGCCGAGGCGGTGGCGATGGCCGTCGCGCTGTACCGGCTCGCCGGCACCCCGTTCGCCGGGCCGGGCGCCACCGCGCTGCGCAAGCTGGTGGCGGTGCTGCCGGCCGCCGACGCCGCCGAGGCGCACCGCCTCGCCGGCCGGGTGCACCTGATCGGCGACGGGCCGGCCACGCCCGTCCCGGCCACCGTCGCCGACGCGGTCACCGCGCGGCGGGTGCTGCGCATCCGGTACGCCGACCGCGCCGGCACCGACTCGGTGCGCGACGTCGAGCCGCTGGGCTACCTCGGCAACCCCCGACACTGGTATCTGCTCGCCTGGTGCCGGCTGCGCGACGAGCTGCGCTGCTTCCGTACCGACCGGATCGGGGACGTCCGGGCGCTGCCCGAGGTGGTGGTCCGGGAGCTCCGCCTGACGGATCTCGACATCCCCCGGGAACGGGTCCGTCCGCTGAGCCTGGTCTGAGTCGGGTCGGGCACGCACCGATCTCCGTCGGGTGATCCGGAAACACCGACAGGACGGTGTCGCGGACGGCCCCGAAACTGCTCTGGACGACGGCGAACCGCCGTCCCGGCAACTCTGGAGGCAGCACGTGTCCACGACGCCCATCACCTGGTTCGAGATCGGCACCGACCGGCCGGAGGAGGCGGAACGCTTCTACGGCGAGCTGTTCGGCTGGACCTTCGAGGAGCAGGGCGCCGGTAGCGGCGGGTCCTATCGGGTGACTGGTGCCGGCGGTGACACCGGGATCGGCGGCGCGATCCGGGCGACCGACGGTACGTCCCCGAACTACGCGGTGTTCTACGCCGAGGTCGACGACGTGGCGGAGACCTGCCGGCGGGCCGAGGCCGCCGGCGCGAAGGTGCTGGTGCCCGCGCGGACCGCACCCAGCGGACTCACGCTCGCCCATCTGCTCGACCCGACGGGAAATCGCATCGGCGTGTTCGCACCCCCGCCCACCCAGGGCTGACGCGCGCGGCCCCCGCCACGCCGGGGCTGACGTCAGTCCCAGGGGCATGATCGACTCCAGGTCGCCGATGTGGCGGTGTCCGAGTGCGATGGACGCCGCCAC